>NZ_JNUP01000045.1 GCF_000758165.1 Spirochaeta lutea
GGACTATCGGAAACGCATTGCAAAATTACATTACCCGGCTCTTTATAACGACGCCTTGAGCGGTTTCTGCGGCCTGAACGAAGTGAAGGCTTGGCGCGGATTTTGCCAGGCGAAGCCTGAGCAAAATTCCTTGCCAAAGCAGAAATCCGTCTCGAAGGCATTGTTATGTTCCAATTTCATTAATTAAATTTGTAGTGAAAGCTTCTGTTCTGATATTATCACGATGAAAGTTTCCGGCAGCGACGCTTTCGACTTTTTGAACTGCCGCATTGAAATACCGTTTATATTTAGTCTCATCAGAAAGATCCTTGATTAGCGGCAAACAATACCGCTCCATTTCTCGGGAATTTTTTCGCGGCAATTGGCTTTTGTTCATAATCAATCGAACAGCAAGAAGGATATGAAATCTAGCAGGCTTCAGCTTCGGCTCAATTGCTTGTGATCTAAATAAAAATTCAATTCTATAATATGCAAGAGCTGAGAAATAATACATCTCTAATCTGTGTTCATCATTGAAAATTTGCTCACCAAGCATTTTGAGCAGGGATGCATAATTTCTAGTTGTGGAATGGGGTAGTTCTAAGAAAATTGCAGCAAAAGCTCGAATCATATTTGGCATAGTAATAATTCTCACTTTTTCAATCCCTGAAATGGGGTCATACTGTTTTGATCTTCTCTCATAAAACAAAGGATTCTTTTTATCGTAAGAAGGAAAGAAGTCTTCCAATTTTCTTGGGAAATCAGATAAGGCTATCAGTTGATCATCACTCACTTCTGTCTGACGATTTGTTGCTTTAATAATTGAATTCTTTATTTCCGGTTCTTTTGTTGCAATGATTCGAACTGGTACATGGATGGTATTATCTAAAGAATCGTTTAGCTCATGTAGTACATGACTAGTCTGGCAGCCATTAACAATCTGATAGTCTTCGATGGTGAGTTTATTACCAGTTGGAGTTAGTGCTTTCGCAACGATTGTTACTCCATTGTTGAGTAATGGAAAATATTCCTTTTTGGAGCTATCTTCAATCGTTGCACGAATTTCCTTATTAACTGGATTCCAAGCTTGCCAATGCCTTACATTGTCATAAAACAACGATGAAATTATTTCTTTATTCTCATTTTGTATTAGCTTTAGATATTCGGTTGCATCCAGATACCCAATATATGCCTGTTCAACCCCGGATAGATCAGGCAATGCAGTTTTATTGGGAAAAATAATCTCTCTCTGTATGGCATTTTTTGAATTTCTATATAAAGAGTGAAGTTCTTTAGCCCCTTTGCACTCAAATTTCACATCACTGAAAAGGGAAAGATCCGATAACTCTGTGATTACACTTTCTCGTCTGGAATTAAGATTTGTGTCTTCTCCCCACTTTCCTGTTGTGATGTAATATAAAAATATTTTGGGATTACCTCGCTTAAATTTGCTACTCTTGGAAAAGAGCTCATTTGCAATCTGAAATTTCAATTCAATTTTTTCATTATGCGGTAAAGTAGGTCTTTCGGAAAATAAGTCACTTACACCGAAACCAAAATGGCCCAGTTTCTGCATATCAAAATTCTGACTTCTTTCAGACTGAACGAAGATGAATGACACATCTAAATACCCGTTCACACGGAGTAATTCATCAATCTCCTCAATATCAGTGATTAGTGCGCCGTTGATTAGGATTGCAATCGAATCTATTCCTGTATCACCTCCAGCACCAATATGAATATCATCACTTGAAAATGACTCCGAGTAATGTTCGGCAACTAATAGCGCTCCTGTGAAATGCTCGAAAGCTGTCGCTTCATCGAAATTGGAAAGTGAATTCTCTTTTACGAATTCTTCTAGCATACCTTTTGTTATTCGATCCATCACTCCACCTCCCGATTTTGTGAACATAACATTCCACTATTCGGTTTTCCCGCAATGTAGTATATGTTCACGGACAATACAGAAACCTACTTTCTTACCCCTATTTGATTCTTCAAAATCTTGCTCAACCCCATCATAATCACCCCCTGGGCAAGGCCGCCGAGCATTACTCCAACCCCAAATATCAATCCAAATTCCCAGGCCATAATACTCTCTTCCACCATCACCAGCACACCACCGAAGAATCCCCCTACTATCGTCAGAACTCCTAACACCCATAGAAGGCCTGCTAAGAATGAGTCCTCAGGTTTATCTGCCTCCGTAGATGCGTTTTCTTCCTGGACTTCGCCAACTAAACGCTGGGTAAGAACCTCTTTCAAGGCTTGTTGGGCTTCAGGAAGGAGCTGGTCAATTTCTGTCTCACGCTGTTGTAATATAGGGGTAGGCAATGCTTCGAATTGCTTCTTATAATCACTTACGTCCATATTAACAAAACCTCTAAGAGAATTATAAAATGGACTGCCTGGATTGCAAGCAAATTTTTCTAAATACCATAAGGAAAATTCTTACTTATCAACAGGAACATAGATGTTGAAAATTTCGTTCTTTCTATCTGCTCGCTACCTTCAATAATTCGCTGGGTGGATAGTATTCGCCCCATGTCCTCTCCCCAGGAGTACATACTTCCTACTGTGTAGATCAGCTCATCACTTCCGGCGGAATGCGTCTCATGCACTAGGGCACAAAAAAAGGCCCTGTCCTGTGACACGGCCTTTGTAAATCCTTTCATTGTAAGGAAGTAACTCGCTCCCCCGGACAGACTCGAACTGCCGACCTAGTGGTTAACAGCCACCCGCTCTACCGACTGAGCTACAGGGGAATGCTCATTACGTTGTGTACATTACCCGAGGGCTTAGAAACTGTCAAGTATGTTTACATGACAATTTTAAGGGCTTACCCGCAAAATTAATCCTACAACAAGGGCACCCCTAAACCACCCCACCGAAGACCAGCCCCCAGACGGCATCATACTCCAGACGGCATCATACTCCAGACGGCATCATACTCCAGACGGCATCATACTCCAGACGGCATCATACTCCAGACGGCATCATACTCCAGACGGCATCATACTCCAGACGGCATCATACTCCAGACGCCACCATACCGGCCCCCCGACAGCGCCACCATATCTGGAGCAGTAACCACCCAGGCTTTCCCAGAACCTTCAAGCCTCCCCGGGATTAATTGCCCTTGGCAGCCTCCCAAAAAAAGCGAAGCCGGAAAAACATCGGCTGCCTAACCAAAGCATACCCTCATCATAAGCCCTGGCTATCCCCATGGACTCTGATCAGCTCTGGCCCTATTCAGGCATCGCCGCTGCTACAGCTACATCGGGATGACCCGAGGTGTCTCGTTTCAGCCGCCGGAGTTCCAGGAAAAAGAACAGGGCGGTCACCACCGAGGATAGGAAATCCGCGGTGGGGCTTGCGCCGAATACTCCCTTCAGGCCGAAGAAGCCGGGCAGGATAAACAGCAGGGGGATTAAGAACAGCACCTGTCTGCTGAGGCTCAGGAGCATGGCATGCTTGGGTTTCCCGATAGCCTGGAAGAAATTCCCCGCGACGATCTGGAAGCCAATGAGGGGGAACATAACGAAGAACAAGCCCATGGCGGATGAGCCGATCTGCACCAATTCAGGATTCCCCTGGGAGAAGGCCTGGATAATCTGCTCGGGGAACACCCGGGTGACGATCCAGCCCAGGGTCGTTATGGCGGTAGCAACGAAGATGGCCAGCTCTGCGGTGCGTACCACCCGCTTGTTTTTCCGGGCGCCGAAGTTATAGCCGATGATGGGCTGGGCACCCTGGTTCAGGCCGAAGATGGGCATGAGAATCAGCATGGCTACGGAATAAATAATGCCCATGGCAGAAATGGCTAAATCACCCCCGTACTGTTGCAGCTGGTTATTCAGGATGGTGTTCAAGGCGCTGGCTGCAATCTGCATGGCGAAGGGAGCAGAGCCAAGGGCGAGAATCCGTAGAATCACCTGGCGGTCCAAACGCATCGCCGAAAGCTTCAGACCCAATAGACTGTCCTTGGAGAGGAAGTACCGCAGAACCCAGAGCCCTGCAATGGTCTGGCTGATCACCGTCGCCCACGCGGCACCCCCAATCCCCATGTTAAACACAAAAATAAACAGGGGATCCAGGATGATATTCAAGACCGCCCCGATGAGCATGGTCGCCATAGCCATCTTGGGATTCCCCTCGCCCCGGATGAAGTTGTTCATCCCGAAGCCGATCCCGTTAAAAACCACGCCGTAGAGAATAACCCGCATATAATCCCCGGCGTAGGGCAAGATGGTCTCGCTCGCGCCGGCGAAGCGTAGGAGCGGCTCGAGGAAGGCGAGACCGAGGACCGTCAACGCCGCGGAGATAATGACAATCAATACGAAGGAGTTGTTCAGCACCTTCCCCGCATAGTCCCGCTTCCCCTCCCCGAGGGAAATGGAAAGCAGGGCATTGCCGCCCAACCCGATGAGCATACCGAAGGCCATAAAAATGAGCATAAAGGGAAAACTCACCGTCGCTCCGGCAAGGCCCAGGGCACCAACACCGTTTCCGATGAATATCCGATCCACCACATTATACAGGGACTGGACCATCATCCCCACAATGGCGGGAACCGAGAACCGCAGTAGCAGCTTCCCCACCCCCAGGGTTCCAAGTTGATGGGTATTATCCTTCCGGCCCCGGGACGGTTCACCGGATGAGCCTGACTGTTCAGCGGCTCCAGCCCCATCCTGGGGTGCATCAATGTGTTCATTGTTTTTCATGGTTTATTACCTTCTCTGTGAAAATAGCCCCGCATGCCATAGCCAGATAGCCCTAGGGGAAAGCGTCAATTGTAATGAAGCAAAATAATGAAAGGAAGCCCCGGGGGCAAGTTTTTTTAATTCCTCGAATTAACCCATCCCGGCGAAGGGCTTTCATTCTTGGGTTAGGGGGATTCTGATGCTTCCCCGCCCTCGGACTGCCCGATGGGATCCCCGGCGGAGAATAGGCGCAACCCGATGCTGTAGCTCGTTGAATCCTCCCCGAACCATCCCAGGGGAACCAGGGTTCCCCGGGGACCGTATTCCTCCAGGGGGGTATTCCATGCGCCGCCGAGTACCCGGCGGTACCGGGGTTGCCGGGAGACCGGACCGCGGAATAAATCCGGGCGGTCCTCCTGGGTAACCAGGTCCCTCGCCCATTCCCACACATTCCCCCGGGTGTCGTAGAGGCCGAAGATGGTGTCCGCCGGGAAAAACCCCACGGGGCTGGTGGGTCCGCCGTTCCGTTGAAAGGGGGGATTGGGATCTTCAAAGGGATCAAAGCTGCGGAAATAGTTGGCTGATTCCTGGTTCGGGCTGAATCCCCGGGGCGTTTGAGAGACGGCCGACCATTCCACCTGGGAGGGAAGCCGGAATACCCCGGGAAGGGGGTCCTGAGAATCGGACTGCGCCAGGTACGCCAGGGGATCCCACCAGGTACGGGGGAATTGCTGCATCAATCCGGCCGGATCAGCGAGCATGCTGTACGCCCAGCTCAAGAGACGGGCGCCGGTAAAACTTATGCCCACCGCGGGGTGATCCTCCCTTCCGGGAGGGGCGGAGAAATCCCCGGAGAACTCAAGGCTGAACTGCCGCCCGTAGTCCAGGAGGGAGAGACCGAGAATACTGCCGCCGTTCCGGCCTTCTTCAAAGAGGGTGGAATTGGATGCACTGCGCCGGATAAAGCCCTGGCGGTGCAGGTTGTTCAACAGGGCAGCGGCGGTTGCAGCGGTCATCTCCCGGGCGAAGACCTGGCCGGTAAAATCCGGGGTCGCAACCTCGACCAGCCGGGGCGGAGTTTCCAGGGGCTCCAGGGTTATGGGAATCTCCAACAGGGCCTGCCCGTCGGTTTCGGCGGCAAACACCACCTGATACTCCCGGGCCCGGGCATCGAAGGGAAGGAGAAACTCCGGTACCGGGGAGGTTTGCACCGGGGGCACCTCCCGAATTCCAGACTCCTGAAGCGGGAGATTAGGGTCCGAGGCTGCCGGGGAACCGTCCTGGCCCCGGTTTACCTGATCCACCGGGGAGGCGAAGAGCTTATAGCTCCGGGCACCCAACACGGGGAGGGATACCAATCGGGTTTCAGGCAAAACGGAAGCCCGGGGTGGCAGGGATAGTCCCCGGCCGTACTGGGTGCTGTGGCTCTGGGAAATGAAGATGGTCCGATGGGCAGTACGGGGCGGAAAGGCACCGGTGGCATCCTGAAGCCGCATCTCGTAGGGGAACACCCCGTCCCGGATTCCCGGCAGGGTGAAGGATGGCGGGATTTCCTGGGGAAGCTGCTGAAACTCCGACCGCAACTGGGCCAGGGTTACGGTCTGCCGGGGTTCAAGTATCCGGGGCGGATTTAGAGAAAGACGACTCCGCGGAATCTCTTCAGCCCCCTCCCGGGGCAGGAGGTCGGGAAAATCCCGGAGGTCCCGGAGCGCCTGGGAATCGGGCAGGATCATGGCCGGCACCCCCGGATGGGAGGGAGATCCGGCGCCGGTCTTTGGTGATTGCTCGGTTGTGTGCTCGGGGGATTGTCCTGGGGAGGCCGGATCTGCGGGGTCTTCCAGGGTTTCCATGGTGATGTTCTGGAGGTTCCAGGACATGAGTGCCGGATAGGGCCGTCCCTGCTCGTCGGTAAAGGGGGCAACCCGGAGACGGATGTCCATGGAGAGGGGTTGGTCGGGAAGGTACCCGGAAATGAAGCTTCCTTGAACCGGGGGATCGGGGATGGGATAGGGAATGATGCTGATGCCATCCCGGGGATCATGGTAGGCCAGGGATCTGCCCACCTGCTGGAGGGAAAACCGGACCCCCTGAAATTCCTGGGTAATATCGTATTCCCAAAATAGATCGCTCTCGGTGAGGGGGGATTCCCTGTCTGCCAGGTCCTCCCGGGGTTTGCCGGAGAATATCAGGTGGATTCGGCTCTCCTGGGGATCGAATCTAAGTACCGGGGGTTCGCTGGGTTTAAATATGGAGGAAAGGTGTTCCCGGGTTTGTTGATCTGTGGGGCCCAGATCGGTTCCCGGAACGAGGTCCTGCTGCTCCGAGGAGTCTCCTGAGGGGCCGGTTTGTTCCGGTGAGGCCTCCGGGGGAGCCGGGGGAGCGGTTTGACAACCGGCTATAAAGAGTATCAGCGCCGGAATGAGTAGCAGGGCGGATAGGCTGGCGGTTCGACCCAGGGGGGGCCGGGATTGAGCAGGCGGGGTTTTCATACCTGGTAGTATACCCGGTGGAGAAAAAGAAAACAATTTGCTCTTTTTCGGTAGGCGTGATACTGTATCCGGAAAACGTTACTGTATACAGAAACACCGGGGTGAACTCCGAGGTCCACGCCATGCACCGGTTTGACCATCGGTGGGGGATGGGCAGGCATTCGAATCACCCTAAAGGAGAAAAAACCATGTCAGAAACCAAAACCTTTGTACCCTACCCTGAGGTTCCCGATGCCCAGGGAAACTTCGGAGATTACGGAGGGAGCATAATTCCGCCGCAGCTGAAAGCGGTGATGGACGAGATTTCCCAGGCATATGAGGAGATTCGAAGGGATCCGGCGTTTATTGAGGAGCTGCAGACCCTGTATACCCATTTTGTGGGCCGGCCGAGCCCCATTTTTCATGCCCGGAACCTGTCCGAGCATCTGGGGGGGGCGGAGATTTTCCTGAAGCGCGAGGATTTAAATCATACCGGGGCGCATAAGATTAATCACTGTCTTGGTGAGGCCCTGCTTGCCAAAAAGCTCGGAAAACGGAAGCTGATCGCCGAAACCGGAGCCGGACAGCATGGGGTCGCCCTGGCGACGGCTGCGGCCTTGATGGGACTAGAATGTGATATTTATATGGGAGAGGTGGATATTGCCAAGGAGCATCCCAACGTTGTGAGGATGAAGATTCTCGGTGCCCGGGTGATTCCTGCTACCCATGGCCGGAAGACCTTGAAGGAGGCGGTGGATGCGGCCTTCGAGGCCTACCTCAAGGATACGGATTCCCAGATGTACGCCATCGGTTCGGTGGTGGGACCCCATCCCTTCCCCATGATGGTGCGGGATTTTCAGTCCGTGGTCGGACGGGAGGCCCGGGGGCAGATGATGGAGATGACGGGGCGGCTGCCCGATGCCCTGGTGGCTTGTGTCGGCGGCGGTTCCAATGCCATCGGATTGTTTACCGCCTTTTTGAACGATCCCGGAGTGGCGATGTACGGAGTCGAGCCGGCTGGCCGAAGTTATGAGCGGGGGGAGCACGCGGCTACCCTTACCCTGGGAAAACCCGGGGTTATTCACGGGTTCAAATGTTATCTGCTCCAGGATGAGCAGGGTCAGCCCGAGGAGGTGTATTCCATCGCCAGCGGTCTGGATTATCCCGGGGTGGGTCCCGAGCATAGTTTTCTGAAGGATCTGGGCAGGGTGCAGTACCATGCCATCAACGATCTGGAGGCTGTGGACGCTTTTTTCCAGCTTTCACGCCGGGAGGGGATTATTCCCGCCTTGGAGAGCAGCCACGCCCTGGCGTACGCGGCAAAATTAGCTCGGGAACTGGGCCGGGAGACGTCCATTCTGGTGAATCTATCCGGCCGGGGCGATAAGGATGTTGATTTCGTGGTGGAGCATTACGGAAAGAAATACATTACCTTGGATTAGTGCCGGGATTCCAGAGGCCCCCGGGTGGTTACGGGTGCCCGGAGCTCCGGATGCACCTTCGGGGGCATGAAGACGGCTGCGGGCCGTGGGATTGTGCGGGAGACTGGGAAATTGTATGGAGGTCGGAGGTCTCGGAAGCACCTAGACTTTCATGGGCACCCGGGGCTCTAGAGGTACCTGCACGGTTACAGACGCCCGGGGTTCCAGCGGCCCCTGGTGGTTCCGTGCGCCCGAGGCTCTGGAGGCACCTTCGGGGGGCATGAAGACGGCGGCGGGCCGTGGGGAGCCTGGACCTTCACAGACGCCCGGGGTTCTCCGATTGGTATGCCCGGGGATCCCGGCGTTGCCGCACAGCCTCGTAGAGCATGAGGGTGGCAGCCTGGGCAACGTTGAGACTGTTTACTCGGCCCAACATAGGAATGGTGATGAGCTCATCGGCCTCCTGCTTCCAGAAATCCGAGAGACCTTCTTTCTCTGCCCCCACCACAATGGCGCTGGGACCGGAAAGGTCGGTGTCCCAGTAACCTGTTCGGGCCTCCGGTACGGCGGCAAACACCCGTATCCCATGGGTTCGGCAGAAGCTTAGGGTTTCTCGGTTCGATGCCTCTGCTGAGGGTATCTGAAACAGGCAGCCCTTACTGGAGCGTACCACGTTGGGGTTCAATAGGTCCGTTCTGCCTTGGGCGGAAATCAGTCCATGGCCGCCGGCAGCATCGATACTGCGGAGTATGGCGCCGAGATTGCCGGGTTTTTCCAAATCCTCGGCAATAATGAGCAGGGCCGGTTGGCTCCTGGGCAGAGCCAGGCCCTGGAGTTCCAAGGACGGTGCCCTAGCAAGGCAGAGCCATGCATCGGGATGGTCGCGGTAACTTGCCTTCTTCATTGCCTCGGGAGAAAGATGTACAACCTCGGCTTGCCCCTGTTCTACCAGCCCCAGGAGATGCTGTTCCGCTGCATAGTCGGGATTTTGGGGTGATTTTAAGAGCTGCGGACAGATGAAGACCGTGTGGGCTTCCAGGCCGGAGGCCCAAGCCAGGGCTAATTCGCTGAGGCCCTCTACCAGCATGAGGCCTGCCTGGCGCCGGCGGCGATGATTCTGCAACCGGATGAGCTCCTTAATCCGGGGATTACCGGGACTCTGGATGTACAAGGGCTGTTTCATGCTCCATCTATACCATGTTCCCAGGGCTCTGGTATAGTAATTGTCATGTTCTACGTGTTGGAGCCCCTGGAAACCGTCGGTTCACGTCTGGATGAGGTACTGTCCCACCGGTTACCGGGGCTGTCAAAGAGGCAGGCAGGCAGGTTGTGCCAGCGGGGTATGGTCAGGAATGAATCCTCCGGCCTCGGGAAATCCGGAACCGTACTGTCCAAAGGCAGCAGGATTACATCCCCCACCCGGATCTGGATTGATCTGGAGAAGGCCGGGATTGATGACCGGGGATTTCCGGTTCTGACGGCCCGCCCGCCCCTCCCGAAGGAAGATATTCCGATCTGGATGGATACTCACCTCGTCAGCGTAAATAAACCCCGGGGGCTGGCCTGCCATGCAAATCACCCAGGACAACAGAATACCCTCATTAACCGAATACTCTCCCTGATTCCCGAGCATCCCCGAGCAGGCTGGCCGGTGCCCCTGGAGGCAGGACTGCTCAACAGGATAGACACCTATACCAGCGGGCTGGTTCTCCTGGCCCGGGATCCCCGGGAATTCCCGGTCCTTGCCAGGGCTGTGAGAACCGAGAGCCGCAAGAAATACTTGCTGTTGGTCTGCGGTTGCCCGGAATGGGATTCCCTGGGGTGCTCAGCCCCGATACACACCCCGGGAGGGAAACGGGTACGGGTCGTGCCGGATTGTACCGCCGACGGGGTATCCGAGGATGGACCCCCTGCAGGTTCGAAACGCCCGGAAGCAGCCGGCGGCAAACGATCCGCACAAACGGAATTCCGGGTGCTCGCCCGTAATACCGCCCGAAGCATCGCCCTGGTTTCCGCTGAACTCAGCAGGGGCCAGATGCATCAGGTTCGGGCGCATGCAGCATTCCTGGGCTATCCCTTGGTCGGAGACGGGTTATACGGAGGGCGGACCGATCTTACCTGGGATCATGGGGGGGAAACGAAACCGGTGATCCGCCACATCCTCCACGCCAGGTCGGTCCGCTTGAGGATTCCCGAATTCTACCCGGAAGAACTGGAGCTGACCGCTGAGATACCCGGCTACTTCCGCAAACTCTTGGCTACCTATTTTCCCGATGTCCCAGACCTCAACGCTTAGATAGTGCACAAAAGAATGTAAACTACGCCAGATATAGGGGAACAACCAGAACACCAACCCAGGGGTGGTGTCCCCCGGGTAAAAAAGTACAATCTTTTGCGCACTACCCAAGGCCTAGGATTCAAACCCTAGGCGTTTTTCGAGGGTCCTGCTGATCACCGAGATGGGAAGGGTCAGCAGCAGATACCCCACGGCCAGGGGAATGTAGCTCTCCAGGGTTGCAAAGGTGCTGGCATTCACCTCCCTGGCAGCCATGGTGAACTCCCGGATTGAGATAACTGATAGAAGACTCGAATCCTTGATGAGGCTTGCAAGCTGGCCAGCCAGAGCGGGGAGTATTCGGGTGATGACCTGGGGGGCAATGATGTAGCGGTAGATTTGGAACCGGGTCAAACCGATGCTCCGGGCTGATTCGATCTGACTTCTGCCGATGCTGTTGATCCCACCCCGGATGATCTCCGCCATGTAGGCCCCGGAGAAGAGGCTCATAATTAGAATTCCCAGGGTATACCGCTCTGAGATGCCGAAGGCGCTGGCAATGAGGTAGTAAAAAACCAGGATCTGTACCAGTAGGGGGGTGCCCCGGATTACCTCCACGTACACCTTCGCCAGGGCGCGGAGCAGAATAATCCGGCTGGACTGCATAAGCCCGAATACAATGCCGATGACCAGGCTGAGAATCAGGCTCACGCTGGACATGACCATGGTCATACCGAAGCCCTGGATAAAATTGAGGCGGTACCGCCAAATACTATCCCAATGGAACTGGTAGGCAAATCCTGAGAGGGCGAAGGTCATGACCAGAGCGATGGCTCCGAGCACCGCCAGGGTATTGAGGAACCAGGCCGCTGGACTGACGGTTTCACCATCCTCGGGAAGGATCAGGAGTTCACGATATGCCATGGTCCGCCCCGCTATTCCTGGATGTCAAAGAAGAAGGGTACATCCTGCTCCTCGAACACCGCTTTAACAGAACCCAGGTATTCGTCCCCCAGACGTTCAAATCCCCCTTGAGAGCGATACTCCCGGATAAAATCATTCACCTGGGCTAACAAGGTGTCGTTACCCTTTTTAAGGGCAGCAGCCCAGTAACCGAAGGTGTCGGGAATGCTTTGGATATTGAGCCGGGTCGTAGCGGGATTGTTCTTATGGCTTTCATACACGGTCAGGGCATCGTAGATAAATGCATCAGCCTTGCCCTGCACAACCTCCAGGACACAGGCCGCGACATCCTCAAAGATGCGGATATCGGCTTGGAGCAGCTTTTCCTGGGCCACGATTGCCCCGGTGGTTCCGGATTTAACAGCCACCACCCTCCCCGGCTTGTTCAGATCCGAGAAGTTTTGCGCCGGAGATTGGGCGGAAAGCAGAAGGGTCAGACCGGATTGGGCATAGGGGATGGAAAAATCAACGACCTGGCGGCGTTCCTCGGTGACGGTCATGGAGCTGATCACTACATCTGCCCCGCCGCTTTGAAGACTGGGAATCAATCCGACCCAGGCGGTGTTTTGGATTTCTACGGGTCGGCCGAGAAACTCACCCAGGGCCTTGGCCATTTCGACACTAATTCCCCGGGGTGTTCCCTGTTCATCGGTCATTTCGAAGGGGGGGAATTGCAGCTCCATCGCCACCACCAGGGGTTTTGCTGCCGTTCTGCTTTCCGAATCCTGGCTGGGTTTGTCACCCGCCGAACAGGACATCAGGAAAACCAAGGCCAGGGTAGCTAAGGTCAGCAGACCTACCCAGCTCAGATTACTCATTCGGTGTTTAGGTTTCATGGGAATCCTCCATAGTGCGGAAATAGTATGCGTGGCCCGGGCTCCGATGCTCTCCCTTGGGGAAGTATTCAGGGGTCCGGGGTGCCGGTTGCTCCGCCATTTTTTCAGGGTGAATGTATTATCACCCTTACATCCGCTAATGGGAAGCCGTTCTGTCAAACTAGCGGGTAGCTTCTAAGAATAATCTGTTTTCCCCGGTTGGAACAGTGTGCCGGCTTCGGGTTTACGCATGGGTAAACGGGCGCATTTTTTTTTACGCCAGCCGCCCCACCCTTGGGAGAAACCCGGATTGTTCCGCTAGTTCGCGGGATATCACCGGACACGGCGTTTATACAATCCTAGGTTCTTTATTTGTGTATTTTTTTATCTATATCTATTGACCTATTTTTCTGATCCTGATATAAAGTCCTTGTTTTATAGATATATATTTATCTATTATACCAGACCAATGACCCTAGGAGGAGCACCATGGCCAAAAAACAAGAGGCTGTACCGAATAAGCCCGATGTTCGTACCGAAGAAACCCAGGATCCGAAACAATCCCGGAAGGAGTGTATCGACACCCCCAAGGCTCTGGAGGATCTGATTTACCGGGTAAAAAAAGCCCAGGCATTGTACGCCACATTCTCTCAAGACCGGGTTGATGAAATCTTCCGCAGAGCTGCCATCACAGCCAATGCGGAGCGTATTCCCCTGGCAAAGGCCGCGGTGGCGGAAACCGGCATGGGAATTCTCGAGGATAAGGTGATTAAGAATCACTTCGCCTCGGAGTACATCTTTAACCAATACAAAGACCTAAAAACCTGCGGGGTAATCGAGTCTGATCATGCCTTCGGCATTCAAAAGATCGCTGAGCCGGTAGGTATTATCTGTGCGATTATTCCGACGACCAACCCGACCTCCACGGCCATCTTTAAAACCCTGATCGCCCTGAAAACCAGAAACGCGGTCATTATATCCCCCCATCCCCGGGCCAAGGGCTGCACCACCCAGGCTGCACGCATAGTACGGGATGCCGCTATTGCCGCCGGTGCTCCGGAGGACCTCATAGGCTGGATCGACGAACCCAGCCTGGAGTTGAGCAATATGCTCATGACCCATGGGGACATTGCTCTGATTTTAGCTACCGGCGGACCGGGGATGGTAAAGGCGGCCTATTCCAGCGGAAAGCCGGCCATCGGTGTCGGGGCAGGTAATACCCCCGCCCTCATTGATGAAACCGCTGATGTGAAACAGGCAGTGAACTCCATCCTATTATCCAAAACCTTCGATAACGGAGTCATCTGTGCCAGCGAGCAATCTGTAATCGCCCATGATGGGGTGTATGAGGAGGTTCGGGAAGAGTTTGCCCGACGGGGGGCCTATGTTCTGAATGCCGAGGAAGCCAAGGCGGTTGGCGAGGTGATTCTCAAGGAAGGAAAATCCGGAAAAACCATAAACCCCGAGATCGTTGGTCAGCCGGCCCATGCCATTGCCGCATTGGCGGGAATATCCGTTCCTGAAACGGCAAAGGTGCTGATTGGAGAGGCCCAGGATATCAATGAAAACGAACCCTACGCATATGAAAAGCTCTCTCCGGTTTTGGCTCTCTACCGATGCGAGCATTTTGAGGACGGATTATCCAAGGCCCATGAGCTGGTGCGTTTCGGGGGATTCGGCCATACATCGGTGCTGTACACCGATCCGGTTAACAGCGGCCGCATCACCCGTTTTGGCGAGGTCATGAAAACCGGCCGGGTTCTCGTGAATATGCCGAGCTCCCAGGGGGCGATCGGCGACCTCTACAACTTTAAGCTCGCCCCGAGTTTAACCCTGGGATGCGGGAGTTGGGGTGGTAATGCCGTGAGTGAAAATGTCGGGGTTAAGCACCTGCTGAATATTAAAACTGTCGCAGAACGGAGGGAAAATATGATGTGGTTTAAGGTGCCGCCCAAGATCTATCACAAGTTCGGATGTCTTCCGGTAGCCCTGGGGGATCTTAAGGATAAAAAGCGGGTGTTCATCGTAACGGATAGCTTTCTATTCAATAACGGGTATGTTACCAAGGTTACCGATACCCTGGATGAGCTCGGGATAGACTTCCAGGTATTCCACCAGGTTAAGCCCGATCCCACCCTTTCGACGATAAATGCCGGTTTGGAGAACCTCCGGGCCTTCGCTCCGGATGTCATTGTGGGATTTGGCGGCGGTTCCCCCATGGATGCGGCGAAGATCATGTGGCTTCTCTATGAGCACCCCGAGGTAACCTTCGAAGGGCTGGCCCTCCGCTTTATGGATATCGAAAAACGTATCTATCAGTTCCCCGACATGGGTAAAAAGGCGATCATGGTCGCCGTACCGACCACCAGCGGAACCGGTTCGGAGGTGACCCCCTTCAGCGTTGTGACCGATGATAAAACAGGGCTGAAGTATCCCATTGCCGACTATGCCCTCACCCCAACCATGGCCATTATAGACTCCAGCCTCGTAATGGAGATGCCCAAGGGGTTAACCGCCGCCAGCGGGATTGATGCGGTCACCCATGCCATTGAGGCCATCGTTTCGGTGATGAGCACGGACTACACCAACGGAATCGCCCTGGAAAGTCTGCGGGTACTCTTTAAGTATCTTCCCAGCAGTTACCGGAACGGGAAAACCGATAAAAAGGCACGTGAGAAGGTGCATAACGCAGCAGCCATGGCAGGGATGGCCTTTGCCAACGCCTTTTTAGGGGTTTGTCACTCCATGGCCCATAAACTCGGGGCGGCCTTTGGCATTCCCCACGGTGTTGCTAATGCTCTGATTATCAATCAGACCATTCGGTTCAATGCCACGGAGAATCCCACCAAACAAGCGGCCTTTCCCCAGTACGAATACCCCTCGGCGCGGAGCCGGTATGCCCGAATTGCCGGATATCTGGGGTTGGCACCCATGTCCGCCATGGATGATCCAAGCCTCCAGGATGCTGCAGTGGAGGCCCTCGTAAAGGAGATCGAGGCATTAAAGGCGAAACTTGATCTTCCCCACAGCATCCGCGCCTACGGTATTGATGAACAGGAATTCCTGGAGAAGGTGGATGAGTTGGCAGAACAGGCCTTCGATGATCAATGCACCGGCGCGAACCCCCGGTACCCCCTGATCAAGGAGATCAAGGCTATGTATCTCAACGCCTTCTACGGGAAGGATCAGGCTGTGTAGACAGTAAATCCCCGGCGGACTGTATACGCCGGTGTATCATGTAAAAAACAGGCCCATGCCGGGAGTTAAAATTACCTCCCGACATGGGCCGTATTTGTATATACTTAGGCTATGATTCACCTGGAAATACTTCCCCAACCCGATGACGTCACCTGCGGCCCCACCAGTCTGCACGCCGTCTACACCCATTGGGGATATACCATGGCACTCAAGGATCTCATTCCCCAGATCCCCCAGCTGCGGGAGGGAGGAACCTTGGCTGTCATGCTGGGAATCGATGCCCTTGCCCGGGGGTTCGAAGCCGAACTTATCTCTTACAATCTCCGGCTCCTGGATCCGACCTGGGCAGGACTGGAAACCCAAGGGATCATCACCAAGCTGCAAAGCCAACTCGAAGCTAAGTCGGGTAAAAAGCTCGCAGAGGCCGGTAAAGCGTATATGCAGTTCCTCCAGGCCGGAGGAAAACTGCTCTGGGAAACCCTGAGCCCCCAGCTCCTGAAGAGGTACCTGAGCCAGGGCATTCCCATTTTGACCGGTCTCTCAGCCACCTACCTGTACAACTGCCCCAGGGAGTACACGGGTCATCACAATAAATCGGTCTACGATGATATCCGGGGAACTCCTATGGGGCATTTTGTGGTGCTCTCCGGTTTGACTGAGGATGGCCATGTGAAGGTCGCAGATCCCTACCGGGAGAACCCCATCAGCCGAGACAATTATTACACCGTGGACTCCACCCGACTGATCAACGCCATCCTCCTGGGGGTTGTTACCTACGACGCAAGTATTCTTATTCTTCGGCCACGCTCCGCTACCCGGGGTTTCAAATCCTAATGAACAGACTCCAGCTAATCCTGACCTGCGAACATGCCTCCAACGCCCTGCCCCGGGAGGTACAGGCCAAGCGGTCCAGGTTATCCAAGAGATTTTTTACGGATCTGGCGGGGCACCGGGGTTGGGACCCCGGGGCATGGGAAACCCTCACGGCCCTGGTCGAAATTCTGAAGGAATCGGATTCGTTCATAGACCCCGTGATTTTTCGGGGTGATTTCTCCCGGTTATGCGGGGATTTAAACCGCCGTGAGGGCAGTAAAACGGTATTTCACCCCGAAGTATCCCGGATCCTCAACCTTGAGGAACAAAACGATCTAATCCGGACCTACCACCGACCCTATCGTCAGGCGGTATCTGATCAGATAACAACCGCCGGTTCCAAATCCATCCCTACCCTACATTTGGCCATCCATAGCTTCACCCCGGAACTGGAGGGGGTCAAACGAAGTGCTGACCTCGGATTTCTCTACGATCCACGGCGCAATTCCGAGCGTCTTTTTGTAACCCGGATTATCGATTTCCTGGGAAACCAACCCCTGGGTCCTCCAGGGTTGGAGATTCGGAGAAACTATCCCTACCTTGGCATCCAAGACGGCCTGCCGACCTGGCTCCGTAAGAGTCACAGGGATGGCTGGTACACCGGGATTGAGGTTGAGATTAATCAACAATGCCTGGTGTATTCCCACTGGCCGAAGATCATCCGTGCCATGGGGCACGGCATCATTCACTCCCTGTCCGTTCTGGAATCCGACCCTTCCCGTCCCAGGTAAAATACAACCCCGTGGAGAACCGTCCCATCACCCGGTGAAACCAGTTTGAGGATATTTGATCCCCCATGGGGAGTAATGATTGTCGCCAGGGGAAGGGCCCCCCGGGCTACCTCTCTGGTATTGTGGTATAACACAGCCTCAGGGGTAGTACCGATAGCCCGTACACCAATAGATTGGCTGCCGCTTAGCCGCAGGTAGGGATCATCAAAAAACTGGGCTCCATCCAGGGGTTGCAGGATCCGGGCCCACGACTCCTGGCCGGGGGACTGCCAGGTTTGGGCAGAAAGATCGAGGGCATCCAGGGCCCAGGGCTGGAATTCCGGCGGATAGACGATACTGCCATCCTCACGATGCCAGTTGTCTTGAGGCGGGGTTACGCCGAGGGGAACTAGTTCGGAGATTGCGAAGGGGTGGGAGGGAGCTACGGCCATGCCGCTGATAGCCGAGACCCAGACCTGCCGGGTGTTCGGCGGCTCGGGGAATTGAGTGCCCGGGGGGGTAAAAGCTTCCAGGATTTCCACAGCAACCCAGGCCGGGAGGCTCGATCCGGTGGTACCCTGAACGGTCTGACCATGCACATTCCCCATCCATACGCCCACGGTATACTCCGGGCTGGCACCCACCGCCCAGATATTTGTGAACTGGTTTGCCGTACCTGTTTTGAAAAAACTAGGTACTTTGGTTTTCAGCAGTTGGTAATCCCCGAATCCTCGGGTCCTGGCACCTGAATCAGAGAGGATATCCCGGATAATTCCCGCCGCCTCAGGTGAAATCGGAGACGGGGAACCATTCTGGAGGATGCCCGTGGCGGAATGGTTCAAACCGGAAATTCCGGTGGCCGCCACAGGGTTTGAATAGGATTTCCCCTCGGAAGGCAGCAGATACCGAAGATTCCGGGGTGATCCCTGGTTTGTGAAGCTGGTGTAGGCCCTGGTGAGCTCCTCCAGGGTTACCTCCACATTTCCCAGGGCGATACCGGTGCCCAGACCTTCCCGCTGATCTTCGATGTCCATCCCGAGGTTCTGGAGAAACGAAGCGAAATTCTGAACGCCGAGTCTACTGACCGTCCAGACCGCCGGTACATTCAGGCTGGATGCCAGAGCCTCCCGAAGCCGTACGGGCCCTGAATAGGAATTATCGAAATTGAGGGGGATGTACACCTCCGCTCCGCCAAGTTCCAGGGGAATGTCCGGAAGAATACTGGCTGCCGTATACCCCTCCTCCATGGCCATGGCATAGAGGAAGGGTTTTAGGGTTGAACCCGGTTGACGCCGGATCCTGACCCCGTCTATCTGGCCGGCATGCTCGTCATCAAAAAAATCGCCGCTTCCCACATAGGCCCGCACCTCCCCGGTCTGGTTATGAACCACCAGTACCGCACCGTTATGAATCCGACTCTCCCGGGCCTTGTAGAGGGCCTGGGAAAACAGTCCCCGGGCCGCCCCCTGAATATCCGGATCAATGGTGGTCCGGATCCGGCTCCGGTCTGCAGGCTCTCCTCCCGCCTGTCGCGGCAGGTCCTGAGCTAAGCGGATAGACAGGTGGGGTGCCGAGAAGTCTCTGGGTACGGGTAGCGCCCTGCGGCTATCCTCCACGGCCCGGGCCAGGGCCTGATGCGAGATGGGCGGAGTCATTCCTTCGGCAACCCGCCCAGCAGCCTCCAGCAGGGCAAGGGGATTCTCCCGGGGATCGTAGGCGCTGGGGGATCTGGGGAGGATGGATAGGACCACAGCCCGGGCGGGACTCATGCTGTCTATAGAGACCCCGAAGTACTTCCGCGCCGCGCTGGTGACGCCCTCGGCACCCCGGCCGAAGGGAACCCTGTTTAGATACAGCTCGAGGATCTCATCCTTCGAAAAACGGGTCTCCAAGCGGAGGGCGTTCCAAGCCTCGGTCAGCTTCCCGCGTATCCCTCCCCGGTGGGGGGTGATCAATCGGGCCAGCTGCATGGTGATTGTACTGGCACCGCTCACCACCGAGCCGGCGCCCAGGTTCTGAAGCGCGGCCCGCAGCATGGAGGCAGGGTCTACCCCGGGATGCAGATAGTACCGGCTATCCTCCCCAGCCAGAAAGGCCCGGATGACTCCCCGGGGAATCTCATTCAGGTCGGTCCATTCCCGCTCGGTACCATCCGTCAAATGGTCGCGGTACAGTACTCCGCCCCGATTATCCAGGAATACCCTGGTGAGGGGCTGATTTAGAAATTCCTGCACCTCCGGAAAAGGCTGAAAGCGTGCACCCAACCAGAGACCGGCGATGACAATGACGGCAATCACCGCCCTCTGAACTATCCGTCTGGGAGACAATCCATCCATACAGGGAGCTCCGCCCGTCCTACTGTATCACCGTCAGAACCCCGCCGGTTCTTCCGAACACCTCGGGTTCGTCCATGAGTTCGGCCTGAATGGGTGCGGTAGGATAGATTCCCGGTGTAACGGCCCGGAATAGGAACCCTACCGTCTGGCTGCCCTCGTAGACCGAGCCGAAATAGAAATGCACCTCTCCATCGTAGATCCGTTTTACCGGCTGGATGGCATATCGCCACCAACCTCCAGCGCCAAGTCCCATGTAGCCTTCTTCGGTGTAGGTTTGGCTGTCTCCGTAGGCGGTTTCCCTGGTCCACTCCCGGGTATCGACTCCCCCGTCGGCAGCATATTCCCCGGTGGTGGTAAGGCTGCTGTCCAGGACCTCTGCCCCGCTGGGCAACGGAATCCGCAGGGCCAGATTGTAGTAGCGGCTGGTAGTCTCCAGGGTGGTATTCAACCGGTAGGTCTTGCCCCGGACCAGATCCTTCCAGTCCACCGGGGTTCCATCGAGATCTTCAACCCAGGCGCTCACCCCGATGCCCTCATCCCTGGGCGGAATAACCTCATCGGGCAGTGCATAGGTGAGGGTTGCTGCATAATGAACCGGAGGATCATCCTCCTGAGAATACAAGTTTAGGGGAAGCAGGGTGTTCCTGGGAACCTCTCCCAGAGGCCCCTCAAACAGATCGTATTTCTTCTCCAAGGGCGGATCCAGGAGGGAGAGTTCTTGATCTTCCAGGAGGGTGATTTCACCGATTTCCGCAGTGATCCGGGCGGTGCTGGTACCCTGCCCTTCCTGGACCTCATCTTCAGGGGAGAGTTGGGGCCGGGGTGCCAGGGTTGTGAGCACCCACAGTAGGTCCTCTCTGGATCGCCACTGTCCGCTGCCAACCTCCTGAACCATGGTGTGGGCGATGCGGTCCAGATGATCGGCGCCGGTACCCAGGTATTGAATAAGCCGGTAGAGCAGACCCAACCGCCGGGCCGGAGCGTCGAAATAACTTCGGGATTCGTAGGTTTCACGGAAGTCTGCCCCCCGGGGGCTGATGGTAACGAAGTTCATCATGCGCCGGTACGCCGTATTGGCGATGTCTGAGGAACCGGCATTGGAATCACCCTGAAGAACCGAAAGGGCAATAAATCCGAGACCGTCCATCCCCAACTCGTCGCCCAGGCCGAGCAGATTCTGGGCGGAGGATACATCAGGCTCATGGAGAACCGAGCGGCAGTACAGGGCGTGGGCGCGGAAGGAAGGTGAATTGTCCTCATCCTGAACATAGCTGTCCAGACGATTCACTAATTTTGGCAGGTTCTGGGACAGGGTTTCGAGGTCATACCCCCTCAGGGCCGCCTCGGATAGGAACGATGCAACACGTAAGGTGGTTGTAATGCTGCTGGTTTCGTACCGGTGGATGTGGTCAACAAACTCCACGAATCCCCCGTCCTGGTGTTGAGAAACCTTCAAGTCCCGGAGGAAGCGCTGAATCTGCTCCGCCGACTTGGGTGTTCTTCCCGTTAGGGATTCCAACCCCTGACCCAAGACCAGAGAGGGCGTCATGCTCAGCACCCGGGACGAGACATTCTGATGCCAGAGCCCGTCCAAGTCGGCCACGGCCTTTGAAATCTGGTAAAGCCGGGTGCCGTGAACCTGAAGACGGAACTCCCCGAACCCTCGGGCCGCATTGCTGGGCAGGGCAACAGCCTCGGATGCCTGGCCCTGAAGGCTGCCGAAGACACTCACGGTTTCCGGGGTAAGGGGCCGTTCAACCCTGAGAGTGGTTCGCAATCGATCCTGAAAGCCCTTGGGCTGGGATGCACTGGAATCGCCGTCGGCGGGGTTGCCGGGGTTCTGGGCGTTCATCGAAACCGCTTCCAGGGTGAAGATAAGGTCCGAGGTTCCTTCAGCCATAGCTGCAACCTGGTATGAGAATTCCCGGGATTCTCCGGCTGCCAGGGCGGCGGTAACCCCGTCGGGGGAATCCAGGGCAATACTATTCCCCTCCAGGGATAGATCCACGGTGATCTCTTGGACCTCCCCGGTTAGATTGGTCACTACCACACCGGTTCTTGCGGTGTCCCGCTCCCGAAGAAGCCGGGGCAGGCTTGCCCGCATGGTAACCGGATTGGTAACCAGGACCTCGTCCTCCCTGAGCGCAAAGGTATCATCCTTCACCCCCACCGCGGTAAGGCGGTAGGTGGTCAGGCTGTCCGGGAGATCGAAGGAAACCCGGATCCTTCCTTGGCTGTCGCTGACCAGGTAGGGCTCGAAGAAGGCAGTTGGGCGGAAATCCTTCCGTTCTTCGAGCTTATCATCCCCGGAGTCGCCCCCCTGGAGATTCTTCACCTCATAGGTAACCGGATCCATGAGAATAGACCGGGAGTCTGCACCGCGTCCGCCCAGGGGGAACCGAGAGGGGTCGTAAAAGAAAGCCACCGGATCCGGTACCCGGTAATCAATGAGATCCACCACTCCCCGGTCAACCGCCATGAGGGTTACCTCGGCACCGGCCAGAGGCTCACCATTCTTACGCACCAGCAACTCGATTTCCGCCTGCTCTCCCGGTTGGTAACTCGGCTGGCTGGGATTGATTTCGATATCAAACCGCCGGGGTTCTGGATTTACAAACAGGGCAACGGCTCCGAAATACCCCTTGGGCTTACCCAGGTCGGGTTCAAAATAACTCTTCGGGGTCTCCTGGCGCTGGCTTGTGCTGCTGATGGTGAGGTAGATAACCGGCAGGTGGGCTTCGGTAATAGGGATTTCCAGGACCTGCTGGCTTCCCTGGAGGGTAATGAAGGAATGTTCCTGGATACCCTCCCGTTCCAGGGTCATGAGGTAGGTGCCCTGGGGCAGGGGTGTTTGAAGAAAAACTCGGGCTGTATCACCCACATGGTACTCCTGCCGGTCGGGAAGCAGCTGAATTGCCTGGGCGTCATTCCCCCACCAACGGGTGTAGGTTGCCCCGGATACATAGAGACTCATCTGGGTTAATACCGGCCTGCTCTGAGAATCTCTTCCCCGGAGGCTTATCATGTAGCTTCCCGAGTCCTCCAGCTTCAGGGATAGATGCCCCTGGCCCCGGGAGAAGTTCATGGACCTGCTATCCACCACCTCTTCTTTCCGCTCGTACCGGGTATTGAGTCTGCCGTTTACCCCCTGCTGCTGTACCATCTTCCAGGAGATTCGGGAAACCTCCAGGGTAAAGGAATCATCATCACCCGGGAAATCGACAGCCACCTCGCCGTCGGGGGTCACAAGGGCTGATTCTATTTCCAAGGTTTCACCGGCCTGGATAAAATATCCGCCCCAGTAGCTGGCTGAACGCCCCTTGAGCCCCAGGGCCGCATACACCGAGGCGGGATGGGCAACAAAACTCTCCCGTCCGGCCAACTCCTGGCTCGCCGCGTCCTGAACCCTGGCTTCTAACCGGTATTGAAGGGCCATGCCGGGGGCGGCGCCTTGGGACGAGGTTACAACCTCCTCCACCGCCCTGCCCGCTCCGTCCAGATTGCCGCTTCCGTGCCGGACGACACCACCCCCGGTGAATCCATCCTGGGGCCCGAATACATAGCCATCCCACCGGTTACCCGGGGGATAGTACATCACCGGTGTACGGGTAATATCGAAGCTGTACCCGGCCCCGGCCATGGCTCCCCCGGAAAGCAGGTCGGCGCTGATCCCGAATCCCGCCTTATCTCCCACAATCACCTCTAGTGCCGGGGGGCTCACCTCCACCTGAAAGGCGGCTCTGCGGAAAAACGCAATCTGAATGGGTACACGCTCCCGGTCATAGGTTCCCGATCCGCTTCTGGAATACTCGAGGTAGTAGAGGCCGGGTTCTATATCCTCATCGATGAGCGCAGTGCCGTAGAACCCCCCGTTTTTCGTGGTTCGTCCTTGACTGCTGTACAGCGGCGTCTGGACCCGCCAATCGCTGGACACCAGTTTCAGGCTGTAGCCGCCCTGATAGGCATGGTAGGTTCCCAGAATCTGATCCCGGTCGATTCCCCGGAATGTCAGGGTTTCCCCGGGCTTGTACAGTCCTCGATCGCTGAAGAGGAAGGTTGCCCTGGTATTGTCTTCGGCGTCCTGGGGACTCACTGTGCTCCGGATTCCCTGTGCCCAAAGATTGTGACTGTTGTTGGGTTTAAACTCCACCCGATCCTGGTCTTTTTCCACCCTGACAATGATGTCTTCTCTGCCGTATCGATCGGTGTAACGCCGGCTGAATTCCCCAGCCTCCAGGGGGATAACCGCCAATCCGTTCTGATCGGTGGTGGAGACATTTCCAAAATTGTTATTCCGATTTGAATTGATGAGGGATACCTCTGCACCACTTACCGGCTGGTTGTCGGTAAGGCTCCGAACCCAGACCAGGGCCTGATTATAGGCATAGCGTAGGGTCAGTCCCAGATCCGTAACCTGGATGGTCAGGTCGTTTTTCGCCCACCGGGGCCGTTTGCCGTTTTGGGGCTCGGCAAAGTTCCAGCTGACCCCCACCCATCCGGTGCCGGATTCATTGAGGTAGGGAGTGAGGTCTTTTACATCGAACCACCGGGTGTTTTCGGGAATCTCGGAAAAATCGTAGGGTTCAAGACTGTCTTCGGTAAATACATTGAAAGGACTAGAAATGGGGCCGATCCTCCAGAGACCGGATTCCATGTTCTGATGTTCGAAGATGATTTTCGGTGCAAACTGTGCCTCCAACATGCGCACCCCACGATCCGGGAAATAATAGAACCGGGCAGCCCGGGGTATCTCCACGGTGAGCTGCTGTTCCTCACCCAGCGTCCGGCCGTAAACATCCCGTATCCCGGCATCAAGGGTGATCCGGTAGGTGGATTCATATTCCACCGGGAGATTATTCAGCCGGATCATGTTTCGAAATACCTGGGTATGCTCCGCCAGATCCTGGACTTCCAGATCCACCTTGATGCGGCCATCCACCGATTCCCGATCTATATCGTGGGTGAACTCAATAAAAATCGGGTTGCTGTCCCCGTCTTCGCTCTTCGGGAAGGCGTAGCTCTGGGCCTTATGCTCCTGGTATGCGAAGGGTGTAAGGCTATGAAACATGAACACCTGATCTTCCAGGGTTGGCATGTACTCTGGGAAGGCGGTGGCTCCGGTCTGCAGGGTAATGCTGACGGGAGAATTTTCTGGAAGATCTTCCTCCAAGGTGACCAAGATACTCCGGCTGCGGAGATTCTCATCCCCGCCGACCTGCTCCAGGGTGGGGTGTTTGGTGGAGAAGGAGATTTGGCGGGTGCCAGGGGCATCAAAATCCACCTGTAAAAAAGATTGAATATGTACCGGGTCGATGGGTCCGTTGAATAGGAGGGTGAATGTCCGCTGATCCATGGGGATCTGCTCGGGGTCGATCGTCTGGCCCGGATTCCCCGGGTAGGCGGCCGCAATGGAAAGCCGCTCTTTGAATATCTGGAAGGAGAATTCTTCGCTGCCGCTATCCAGGGCGGTTCCTCCCAGACTGACGGCCCGGGGGTTCACCCTGATTTCCATGGGCTGCTGGCCCTGGAGGGGAGCATCGGGTTGGAAGGTAATGGTCCGTGACCCGTACCATCGATACACTCCCGGGATCGGAGGATCAATGATCATTACATCGCTGCTGGTCATGACCTCACCCAGCTTCCCCAGACTGATCATGGGATGGCTGAAGGTCAAAAATATGCGGGGTCGGCGGTTTTCGGCGGGAATCTCCCCCACGGGTCCCCAATCCAGGATCGTAAGGGGGCCGGGGAGCTCATGGATATCTCCCAGGGCCGTATCTGCCCCAGCAGTACCCGACGGTCCGTCATAATAGGTTATACCGCCCTCGACAAATCCCCAAGAGCTCCAGGCGCCTTCTGAGGAAGGATGGAGATCGGAAAGCGGTTCCAGCCCGGAACCCCGGGTTGTCGGATCATCACCGCCGCCAGACATTCCGGAACCAGGATCCTCGCCCCCGCAGCCAAGGATGGTAATTACCATAAGAACGGTTAATACCAGGACGCTCCTGATCCCTGAAGGTTTGCTTCTTACACCCATCATACAAATACCCCTTTTCTCACTCCCGCCCCCGGCGGGTTGTCTACCTAGTCCTGATTAACTCGGATCTGTTCGTACAGCTGCATCCTGGGAGGAATAGCCTAGGACCAGCCCGGGAAAGG
Organism: Spirochaeta lutea; assembly: GCF_000758165.1. Lineage (NCBI taxonomy): Bacteria > Pseudomonadati > Spirochaetota > Spirochaetia > Spirochaetales > Spirochaetaceae > Spirochaeta > Spirochaeta lutea. The sequence continues at coordinate 25,901 of NZ_JNUP01000045.1, forward strand.
GAGGGCCCCGGTGGTTCTCCGGGATTTAAGATCATGGGTAGCGATGGTTCATACTCCTCCCACGGAACTACAGGTCTTCTCCTGCCTCGCTTCGAAGAAGTATAGCATCTATCCGCGGTGCTGGTAGTAAATCTCTTCTATGGCCGGGCGGTTTTCCAAGAACTGATCCACCAAGAAGGGATCAAAATGTAATCCCTTCTGGGATTCTATAAATTGGTAGGCTTTCTCCAGTGGCCAGGCATCTTTGTAGGGGCGTTCGCTGGTCAGTGCGTCGAACACATCAGCTATGGCCACAATTCGGCCGGCCAGGGGTATGGCAGATTCCTTGAGCTTATTGGGGTACCCGGATCCGTCCCAGCGTTCGTGATGGGTTTCAATGATTTCCACCGCGGTAGTCAAAAAATGCTGGGATAGGTACTGTCCAAGATTTGTATTGAGTTCCTGCAGAATGGCAGTACCCATAGGGACGTGGGTTTCCATTATCCGGCGTTCCTCAGGGGTAAATCCGCCCTGCTTGAAGAGGACTGCATCGGGTATCCCAATCTTCCCCAAATCGTGAAGGGGTGCGAACCAGAAAATTTCCCGGACCTTGCGTTGGGTTACTTCATATCCGGTTTTAATTGTACCCCGGCGGGTGTGCTCGTTTAATCCCTTGGCAAGAACATGGGAATAGTTGCTCATCCGTATTATGTGGGCACTGGTTTCATCGTCCTTCTTCTCCATGGTCCTCACAAAGGCACCGGCGGTTTGGGCCAGGATGAGTTGGACGATGTAGTGATGGTACACATAGTTTTTAATAATCACAAAAAAGCGCTGAACCAGGGCGACATGCTCCTGGGTATAGGCTCCGGGTTTATCTGCATTAATGAATACAAATCCTACGCAGCGGGAGTTGAAAACCAGGGGCAGGGTCAGGCTCGAGCGGTATCCTTCCTGAATAATAAGCTCGGTGGCGGGACTGGGAAATTCCTCTTGGCGCTGAATGAGATCGTTAATGATCCGAGGTTTCTGGGTGGTGACCAGTTCCGATAACGAGGTTTCTTGGAGAGACTGGGTGAACCCGGCATTCAGAAGGGGCGGCCCCAGGATGGAGACGGCGTTCTCCGCAACAATACTACCCGAAGTATCCACAAATGCCAGTGCGAGGCGGCCGCAGGGGACCCATTGGGCGATGGCTACCTGCAACGATTCCAGTAGTTCATCAAGGTTTTTCGCATTGTATCCCGAATCAATAAGGCTGGAATTGAGTTCCATCTCTTGGAAAATCCGCCCCACCCCATCATCCAGCAGCCGTTCTTCGGCCCAAACCGGTTTCGGTTGATCCTTCAGGGGTGCGATACTGCCGTTTTTGAACTCTTTAAACTGGGCCGCATTTTTCAGGGACTCCAAAGACCCCTTCAACCGACCCAGAAAGCGAATCTGATCCCGGTATTCCCCTTGAATTCTCATCCAAAGGATGATGGTCATTCCGCCAAGGAATATCAGAATAATAACCGCAGCTAAAATTCCCTGCTGGTTTCTACTATAGAGCTGATCGTTTAAGGCCGTTGCCCAGGTGCGCAGGGCGGTTCTTGCCTGTTCAAAGGTTGGTATACCCATGGTCTCCAAGGGATTGGAAAACCCACGTATGGCGCTGCATTGGAAGTCGCGAATTTCATCGATAAAACGGTAGTACTCCTGGTTATACTCCCCGGCCTGTTCGAAGGAGGACAGGCGGACCACCAGGGCATTGATGTCCCTCACATCTTGGCGTATGGCCAGGGAACGGTCTTGAATTCCCACAGCAACAAACAAGAGACCCAATGATCCTGCAAGAATGAGAACCAGAAACACTGTTAAGACAATTACATTATCCCGAATTCTGTCGACCTTTTTCGGTAGTTCCCGCGTACTTGTATTTTTATATTTCACAACAAGGATATCCTAGGCTAGGCCAGGTCAAAAATCAATATCCTCCCGGGATATTCCAATACCTTGAGGCTCGTTCAACATACATAGTTCGCAAAAGGTTGTAACATTACATCCCGGCAACACCACCCATGGGTGGACTTACTGGCTACTCCACTATATCTGGTGTCGTTTACAACCTTTTGCGCACTGCATTCAACATACCCTTTTTACACGAGCTACACGCCGGCAAAAAAATGTATCTCATTTATTTGAAATGAGTTACTGTTTTGCTATCATTGCAAAATCGGCGCACCCTGGGCTCACCTGATAGCTTCCGCTGTTCGAACAATCCCGTTATCGCTTTTTGCGAAGCCGGACCATCCTGGTTCGTAATACCTCCGCCCACCGGTAGAGGGCATACACCACCGGCCGGTACACCCGGTCCCAGGTTCCGGGATACACCACCATCTCCCCTTTGAATCCGGTTTTAAACTGGTAGAGACCGTACATGGGATGTTCTGGGTCCGGACTCGGAGGTATCCCGAAGAGGTCGTACTCATCGCATCCTGCCGCCTTTGCATCCTGAATCGCCCGCCATTGCAGGGCGTAGGCAGGCATAAGATTCCGCTTCAGATTGCTGCTTGCTCCATACAGGTAGGTGGCCCTCCGGTTCCAGAACACCACAATAATGCCCGCCAGCACATCACCCTCATGCTCAGCAAGATACAGGGCGATACCCGGGTTTTTGCCTTCCGGTGGTTCGGTCCCGGTATTCCCGGAAGAATCCCCGGTGCCGGGTGCCTCGGGATGCCCAGGGGCCGATCCCCTACCTGGGCGCTGGATACCCCCGGTGCCGGGCGCCTCGGGATGCCCAGGGACCGATCCCCTACCCGGGTGCTGGATACCCCCGGTGCCGGGTGCCTCGGAGAACAGCTCGAATAGTTGGGTATAGTAGTCCCTGCTATGGATGGTGATCCCGTCCCGCAGGGCAGTTTCCCGGTATAGTTCATACCAGGTTTCCAGATCTTTTTTTGCAGAAGTCCGGCGAACCACTACCCCCTTGCGCCGGGAAAGACGGATATTGTAGCGGTGTTTGGTCTTCATCCGGGCAATGATGGTATCTTCATCCTCCTCCAGATTGAGGATGATCGTCTGGGGGGGCTGGATATCGGCCTCACCCTTTACCAGGCCGGGGCATACCGCCTTTTCATCGTCGCCCTTTCCCCAGGCCAGACGAACGGGCCAATCCGGATCGAATCGCAGGGCCATACACCCCCGGGGCAGCAGGGACCGGATCGCCCGACCCAGATCTCTCAGAATGAACGAGCCGATATCGGATTCACTGGCTAACAGCTCTCGCAGCTCCAGGCCTATCCACCGTGGAAATTCTGCTTCAGTCTCTCCGGCTGCCTGGCCCGATGGATCCGGTTCTTTCCGCCCTCCGGGACCCATCTCCGACTCTCGGACTGCCAGGGTATCGGAATCCTCAGAACCGCTGCCTGGGGCCTCAGGGTCCGCCTCCTCTGGCTGGTACTCGAGATATTTCCTGTAGGTAGCAATAATCCCTTGAATATCCGACCACGCGGGACCATGGGGAACGTAACCGATGCTGATTCCCCCGGGCATGGACCGGACCAGGACGAGAAGAGAATGCTCCACCCCGCAGCCCCACCGGCATACCAGAAACCGGCTTGACCACCCGAACCGGCCCTTGTGCCGGGCCCATAGGGGACTCTGAAGCAGGTTCGGACCTGAGAACGAATCCGGGCAGGCACCGGGCTCATCACCCTCTCCGGGGGCTCCGGCTTTTCTCACCGAGCCTCCCCCGGGGACGCCAGGCCCCCTCACAGAGCCGTCTACAGATGATCCGGGGCCTATTCCCGAGCCCTCTTCGGAGATTCCGGCGCCTATTCCGGCATCGTCCCCGGCGCAAAGAAATACCTCCAGGCATGCCCACCGGGAAAACCAACGATACTGCTCTTCAATCCCGGGGATAATTCCCCTCCAACCTCCAAAGGTATCCGATAATCTGGACCGCAACCCGTATACTGGCATCCTTATCCTATTCTTCCCTGGGGAACCACCGGAGATGCTAGGGTCCTGCCAGCAGCTGCGAGTCCCTTGCCCCCTACGGTTACCACACCGTCCCGGGCCTCCAGGGGAATATCGAAAAAGGTATCAATATCTATCTGGGTAAGCTCATCCCCGGGCTCCCCGTCCTGGGTGGAAACCACAACCCGGGTGCCCGGCTCCGCCCAGGGTGCCTCGATAACACTCACTACCTCGCCCTCACCCTCGGGACGGCTGGCAGCCAACAGCATTCCGTGGCTCTTAACCCCCCGGAGTTTGGCAGCCTTCAGATTAGAAACCAGGATGATATGCTTCCCCAGAAGCTCATCCACGGTGTAGTGGGGAACCAGACCGGATACAATGGTCCGTTCCTGGCCGCTGCCGTCATCCAGGGTCTCGATGTACAGCTTGTCCGCTTCCGGATGCTGCTCAACTCCGGTTATCACCGCCACTCTGAGGTCAACACGCTTGGTGAAGCGCTGATCCAGGGTCAGGTCCTTATCCTCCAGGGCAATCTTCTCCGCCTTGGTTAACTTCTTCGGCTGCTCCTGGGTGTCTGTAGAATCTGTCATGGGTTTTCCCTTCTGCTTTTTTTTATTCTTAGGTGATTGTAATGCCACTGCATCCCCTGGGGCATGGGAGGACTTCTCAGCAGTCTTGGCGTCCCGGGCAGCCCGCTCAGCCTGGGAACCGCTGAAGCGCTCGCGTAACCCGGAGATCTGATCGTCATCCAGCTGCTTAAAGAGGATCTCCGCCTCCCCCAGAAGGGTGATACCCCGGGGCAGACCGGCCTCGTGCCAATCCTCGGTGGGGCATCCCAGGAATCCGCTGATCCGCTGGCTTGTCTCCGGCAAATAGGGCCGGATGAAGATTGCCAGATCCCGAACCAAGTACACCAGGTTCGCCATGATACGCCGGGCGCGGTCAGGATCGTTAGTACGCAGCTTCCAGGGCTCATTCTCCTGGAACACCTTGTTCCCGAAGTCCGCAAGATCGAAAATAGCCCGCAGACCGTCCCGGAGCTCCGCCCACTCCAGATGCTTCTCGATGGTCTCCTTATGGCTCTTAATGGTATCCCAGAACTTGCGGTTTTCCGGATCATCCAAATCTACAGAATCAACCTGACCTCCGAAGAACCGCTTTTGAAAACTCAGGGTCCTATTTACCAGGTTTGCCAGGTTACCGATCAGTTCCTTGTTTACCTTGTCCTGGAAATCTTTCCAGGTAAATACATAGTCGCTGGTTTCGGGACGGTTGTAGAAGATATAAAACCGCCATACATCTGCGGGAATACCGGTATCCTGGACATCGTTCCCAAACACCCCGATTCCCTTGCTCTTGGAGAATTTTCCGCTTTCGTAGTTCAGATATTCGGAGCTGGACATGTGATGAAGCATGGTCCATTCTTCCCCGGTGGCCAGCAGGCTAGAGGGGAAAATAACCGTATGAAAGGGGATGTTATCCTTCCCTATGAATTGAAAGAGCTCCACCTCCTTGGGGTTCTTCCACCACTGCTGCCACTGATCGGTCAACTCTGCGGTAATTGACACGTACCCGATGGGGGCGTCAAACCATACATAGAAGACCTTATCCTCAAATCCCTCCAAGGGTACTGGAATTCCCCATTTTAGATCCCGGGTAATGGCCCGCTCCTTTAATCCGTCGCGGATCCATGCCTGGGTCATTTGAATTGCGTTCCGTGCCCACTGTCCCTCCACGGAGGCCTTGCCCATCCATTCTTGTAAGAGGGGCAGCACCTTGGGAAGATCCAGGTACAAATGGGTCGTCTCCCGGAGAACCGGGGTGGTGTTATCCAAGATGCTCTTGGGCTCGATGAGCTCCGAAGGGTCCAGCAATTTCCCACAATCCTCACACTGGTCGCCCCGGGCATCCTGATATCCGCAGTGGGGGCAGGTTCCCCGGACATACCGGTCTGCCAGGAACATATCCGAGGCTTCGGAGTACAGCTGTTTAATGGTGTGTTGGTTGATATACCCTGCCTGATACACCTTGGAGAATATATCCTGGACGATCCGGGTCTGGTATTCTGTACTCGTCCTGCCAAAATGATCAAACTGGATGTTGAACCAGGAATAAATATCCCGGTGAACGGTATGGTAGCGGTCGCAAAGCTCCCTGGGGCTTACACCCTCCTCCCGGGCCTTGGTCTCGGTGGCGGTTCCATATTCATCGGTCCCGCAGACATAAAGGGTTTCATAACCCATTTGCCGGCAGTACCGGGCAAATACATCAGCGGAAAGCACTTGAATGAGGTTCCCCAGGTGGGGAATATTATTCACATAGGGTAAGGCGGAGGTAACCAATCGTTTCTTCATATCCAGGTACATTACCTGCCCCCCAACCCCCTGTCAAGCTTCAGGAGGTTTTGCCCGAGTCCCTGGCTTCCCTTTTTACCGGGTGGTCAGATGATTTCGAATATTCCTCACCCGAGGGTGTATACTACAGAGAAGTCCAACCGCCTGCCATGTCAAACCGGGTTTCTTGACGACGGGGTGTCCGGTAGGTATGTTGGTATAAGGAATAGGAGGAATCATGTCGGATAACGTCAAAAACATGTTTCCCCAGGGTATGCCGAAAATCAGCCCCAAACTAATCATTCTGGTAATTGTAGTCGTCCTGATAGCGGGCGTCGCAATGACAAGTTTTTTTGTCGTCGACCAGACTGAAGAGGCTGTGGTACTACGCTTGGGAAGATACAACCGAACCGTCGGACCGGGGCTTCAGTGGAAGTGGCCCCTGGGATTGGAAAAAAATCTCAATGTGGAGACCCAGATCATTAAGAATATGGAATTCGGATTCCGCAGAACCACAGGGGTATCAACTTCCAGGGACTTCGTTGAAGAATCTATAATGTTGACGGGTGACCTAAATATCGTGGATGTAGAATGGATCATCCAGTACCGGATATCTGACCCCTATCAATGGTTATTCAACCTGGAGGATCAGGAGCGTACTATCCGGGATATCAGCCAATCGGTCTTGAATCAGTTGGTAGGCGACAGAGCCATTCTCAATATTTTAGGTAGCTCCCGGGAAGAAATTGAAATCGGGAGTCAGGATTTATTGAATCAGTATTTCGAAAATTACGGTTTAGGCGTGAATGTCACCGCTGTTAGACTGCAAAATATTGTGCCACCCGTTGGCCGGGTCCAGGACGCGTTTGAAGATGTGAACAAAGCAATCCAGGATATGAACCGGTTGATAAACGAGGGAAGAGAGGCCATTAACCGGGAAATCCCCAGAGCACGAGGCCAGGCTCAACAGGAAATTCAGATTGCCCAGGGGTACGCAACCGAACGTATCAACCGGGCGCAGGGGGATGTGGCGCGTTTTAATGCCGTTCTGGAAGAGTATGAGGATGATCCGGAAACCACCCGGGATCGCTTGTATTACGAAGCAATGGAAGAGGTCTTCTCCGGCCAGGAGGGAATTCGGCTCATAGACCGAAATCTGGATAATGTTCTACCTCTCTTCAACCTCAATAACCAGGGAGGCGTCCAATGAAAAAGACACTTATAGTTCTTGGCGTACTTGTGGTCCTGGTAGTAATCATATTATTAGCCGGTCCCTTTTATATTGTTCATGAGGGTGAGCAAGCTGTTGTAGTAAGACTCGGTCGTATCGTTGATGTTGAGACCGAAGCGGGGCTTAAATTCAAGACGCCCTTTATAGATAATGTGGTTACCTACTCAGCGAAAATTTTATCCTGGGATGGGGATGCAAAGCGTATGCCCACTGCTGAGCAGCAATTCATATGGGTTGATACCACAGCTCGCTGGCGGATTGAGGATCCACGAAAATTCTACACCACCATCAATACCATGAATGCTGCCGCAAACCGTCTGGATGGGATCATTGACAGTGCTGTACGAACAATAATTTCTAGAAACAGCATTGAGGAGGCTGTTAGAAACTCCAATATCATCAACGAAGTAACCGTCATTGATGAAATAACCCAGTCCACTGGACAGGATATTGACGAGGCAGAGATTGAGGAAAACCTTGACCTAATAAGCGAGGATGAGACCCAAAAGACTGTAGAAATAGGCCGGCTCGCCCTCTCCAACCGCATGCTGGAAGCAGCCCAAGCCACCGTTGACGACTTCGGCATCGAGCTCATCGACGTGGTTATCCGGCAAATCCGGTACAGCGACGACCTGACGGAATCGGTGTACGAACGGATGATTACCGAACGGAATCGTATCGCCCAGTTTTACCGCGCCTTGGGCGAAGGTCAGAAACAGCGACTGTTAGGGGAACTGGAAAACCAAAAGCGGAGTATCCTGTCCGAGGCCTATCGCCAGGCTGAGGAAATCAAGGGTAGCGCTGATGCCCAGGCGGCTCAGATTTACTCCCAATCCTACAGTCAGAATACAGGGTTCTTTAACTTCTGGCGGAGTATCGAAAGTTACCGGCGGACCATCCCCGGCTTTGAGAAGGTGCTCTCCACCGAGCTGGATTATTTCCAGTACCTGGATAGCCCTCAAGGAAGATAGGATCTAAAACAGATAGATCATCACCGCACCCCCGGAATCCCGGGGGTGTTTTTTTTGGGGGGGAGGCATGGTTACATCGAAGCCAGAATGGGAAGGATTGTCAGATCGTGAACCGAGGGATTGTCACATCCGTGAGTTGGGAGCCCCAGGGTCCGTCCTGCATAGGTATCAGCCCGTCCCTACTAGAGCCGGGAGCGCACCCTTCGATCCAAGGCCTCCAGACGTTCACCCAAGCCGCGAAATCCCCTTGAAGAAGGCAAAGTGGATTGGGACAACCCACAGGCCTCATGAAGCCTGTCATACCAGGAGAGGTAGTCCTCCCGATATTTCTTGAAGGCAAACTTCCGTAAGCTGGCCACCAGCAGCTTGTGGAGTTTCGTTTGGTGGGATTTTGGCACGGGAGCCGTCGATGTTTCGAAACCCTGGAGAACCGTAAAAATGAGTTCGACCCGGGTACGGTAGTCTTCCACCAGGAGGGACTCGAGCAGCGCGATTACCGGATCTGCAGTTTCGTCCTCCAAAAGCACCTGGGCGGCAATCCGGGGATGCTGAAATGCGCATTGTCCCGGCATGATGATCTTCCGCTCAGCCAGCCAGGTATCAATACCGCGGCTACGGATCTGCTCAGGATCAAACACCGCCCGTACAATCCGATCTACCCTCCTGCGGCGGGCAAGATCCTCCAAGCCTGCCACCTGTACCCGGCCGGTTTTACCCTGGGTGTCTACTACAAGAACGAGCTCATGGTTGTTCACCGAGCGCCGGGGGCTCTGCCGTCCGCCCCGGTAGGTTGTGTAGGGCTGAACGGCGGTTTGCACTGAGCCGTACCGAGAAAGCAGCCCCAGGAGGGTATCCTGGGGGATGACCCCCTCGGTATTGTAGCTGAGAACGATGAACCGGCAGTCCAGGGCTTCCAATAGACGGTGCATGGCCTGGTAGGCCCGGGGACGTGAACAGTAATCCGACCGGGTAGCGATCCAATCACCCCGGATCCCCGCCTTCTGAATCAATTCTCCCCGAGCATCCAGGGTCAGGGGTGCCGGGGGCTGGTCCCAGAGGACGATACTGTTCAGCATGAAGTAGTTGGAGCCGTACTGGTGGATGTTATATGGCGGATCCAGGTAGGCAATATCTACCCTGCCAGCCTGTTCGGCGGCTGCCACGGCATCAACCCCGGTAACCACGTGCAGCCCCCGGGTCTCCGGGCGGTTGATCAGTACCGGATCCTCCAGTTCCATAGGGGACATGATCCGGGAAAGGGCATCCCTGCCCAGGCCGCCGAATCCCCGGTGGTAGGCCTTAAATAACCCCGAGGTGTTCGCGTGGGTGGCTGCCTCGTAGAGCAGCAGTGCGAGTAACAAATCCTGGGTCAAGGAGTCGTTACCAGGAATCCTGGTCAATATATACTGCCTGGCTGCATCCAGGTACCGGGCGTTCTCCTGGGTGTAGAATAACCGTTCCCTGCCTATCCGGGGATTCTGGGTGTCAAAGGGTGCAAACCACCGCTGAATGTATCCTGGTTGGTCACGCTGTGAGGCATATTGTTTACCCGATTCTTGGGTGTATAACTGATTAATATGTTCCCGGATGCGGCTGAATTCCGGTTCGTGGTCTGCCTTATGATCGGCATCGTAGTACAGGTATGCCCGGCAGAGAACCTGCGCGTAGGGCTCCCAATCGTTGGCATAAACCGCCATCCCCATCATTTTCGCTAACCGTGCTACCGATCCGGTTCCGGCGAAGGGATCCAGAAACCGAAGGGGAGGAAGCTTCCCGGAACCAGGGGTAGAAGGACGTGGCCGGGAGGAGTGCAGCTCCGAGAGTAGCTGGGAAAACACCTCTTCCAAAAAGGGCAGCAGCCGGCGTTTGTTACCGATGTAGGCCGGAAGCTGATTGGTGAGGTAGGATGATTCTAACGGGGTTGCCTTCACTGATACCGATCCCTTTACTCCTCATGCTTGCGCGAGGTACCGCCAATTGGTACACTTCGCAAAATGAACACTCCGAGGGTATCAGCTTTATTCCAGAACTGCAATTCCGCAGTATTCAGCAGCAGGGCCAATCCGCATGTTACCGGAATCAGCTACGACAGCCGAACGGTAGAGCCGGGTTTTCTCTTTTTTGCAATTCCCGGGGTGCACACCGACGGTCACCGCTTCATTCCCCAGGCTATCAACGCAGGTGCTGCAGCCATCTTCCATAACCGCCCTCAGGCAGAACTCCTTGACCAGCTTTCTTCACAGATTAACCGGGCGAGACTGTCATCGGTGCTGTTTATCCAGGTTGAGGATGTAAGAAGGACGATGGCGGAGGTAAGCGCAGAGTTTTACCGCAGGCCCCAGGATACCCTTTCCCTCATCGGTGTAACCGGGACCGATGGAAAGAGCACCACAGTCTCCCTCATTTACCAACTTCTCAGCCTCCTGGGAGAACAGGCCGGTTTTATATCTACCGTTGCCATGGGGATAAACCAGCAGCTCCAGGAAAATCCCCTGCGTCAATCAACCCCTGAATCACCGGAGATTTTTTCGCTTCTTAATGACATGGTTTCCCAGGGATGCGCCCATGCTGTCATTGAAAGCACCAGTCACGGACTATCAGAGAAAACCAGGCGCCTGCACGGAATCCGTTTTACCACAGGGGTGTTCACAAACATTTCCCATGAACACCTGGAGTTTCACGGAAGCTTCGAGCAGTACCGGTACGATAAAGCCAATCTGTTCCGGTCTCTGGGAACCCGTTCCCGTCCCCCGGAACCTCCGCAACCCGCCGACCGCCCTGGCAGCGGAATCATCAACGCCCAGAGCCACCATGCCCGATACATGGCCGAGGCCGCAGGTCTTTCTGATCCGGAAACGCGTATTCTCTTTTACGGAATCCACGACCGCATCCCGGAAGAAAACCAGGATCTTCCCCTTTCCTTGCAGGCTCGGGTTACCCAGGCCCTGCCCCAGGGGTCCTGGGTAACCATGGCTTACCCGGAGGCTGGAATCCAACAAGACCGCCGGCTCTGGATTCCCCTGCCGGGTGAGTTTATGGTGGAGAATACCATGGCGGCGGTATTAGCCGTCCATTCCCACCTGGCGATCCCCATCGGTAGAATCCTGGAGGAGGTTCAACACCTTGAAGGGGTGAAGGGCCGGATGCGCCGAGTTGATGAGGGCCAGGATTTTTCGGTTATCATAGATTACGCCCACACACCAGGCAGTTTTGAGACCGTGTTTCCCCTGTTTCGGAAGAGTACCGAAAAGCGTCTTCTCGCATTATTCGGAAGCGGGGGTGAGCGAGATACCGAAAAACGGCCCATCCAGGGAGCTATCGCCGGTACATACGCCGAGGAGCTGTTCCTAACCGATGAGGATCCCCGGCTGGAGGATCCCATGGCCATTATTGATGAGATTGCCCAGGGGGCCCGGGACCTTCAAACCCGTGATCCCCGAGCCAGGGTACAGCATATCCATCGAATCATCGGTAGAGAAGCTGCCATAGAGCAGGCATTCCGCAGCGCCCAGCCCGGGGATTTGGTAGTGCTCCTTGGCAAAGGCCATGAGAGCAGTATAATTACAGCTGACGGTAAAATCCCCTGGGATGAAGAGGCAGTAGCCAGAAGAATTCTCAGGAAACTAATGGGAGAAGGTACATGACCCCCGATGCACCACAACATATGAAGGTACTCATACTTTATGGAGGACGATCCGGAGAACATGAAGTGTCTTGTCTGAGTGCCGCCTCGGTTCTCAGGCATTTAAATCCCCGGAGGTACACACCCCTGCTCTGCGGCATAACCCGGGAAGGCCATTGGTTTCTCCAAGAGGATTCCAGGGTTCAGGCGGTTCTCCAAGGCGCCGATCTCCAGGTTCATCCCGGGGCCGAGGTTAGCATTGTCCCGGCCAAGGGTTTTCAAGCCGGCGGCGCCTTGTTGGACCTAGACATGGTTTTTCCGGTTCTCCACGGAACCTTTGGAGAAGACGGCACGGTACAGGGGCTCTTTGAGATGACCGGTGTCCCCTATGTCGGCAGCGGGGTTCTCGGAAGCTCCCTCGGGATGGACAAGGAAAAGGCCAAACAGGTTTGGCAGTACGAGGGCATCCCCGTGGTACCCTTCCGCAGTTTCGTACCCGAAGACCATCAGGAAGCCCGGGGGGACATCCCGGGAAAAACCCTCCGGCGGCTCTGGCAGGAATGGACCGCGGCCCTACAGGTGCCCCTCTTTGTTAAACCGGCCCGGGCAGGTTCCTCGGTGGGCATCACCAAGGTGCATTCCTTTCAGGAACTCGCTCCGGCCATGAAAACCGCCCTCTCCTTCGACTCCAAGGTGCTCATCGAAAAAGCGGTAACCGCTAAGGAGATCGAATGCTCGGTGGTCGGAAACCTAGCACCCAGGGCGTTTATACCCGGCGAAGTCGAACCTCACCATGAATTCTACGACTACGAGGCAAAATACATCGATCCTGACGGCGCAGCCCTGATTATTCCAGCCCGGATCCCGGAAAAGGATCAACATCGCATTATGGAGCTTGCGGTTCGGGCGTACCGGGCCTGCGAGGCCCGGGGACTTGCCCGGGTTGACTTTTTCTTTCACGAAGACCGGGGGGAACTCTACCTGAATGAGATCAACACCATGCCGGGATTCACCCACATCAGTATGTTCTCTAAGATGTGCGAAGCTGGCGGATTGGAGTATTCCGCTGTATTGGATGAACTCATTGCCCTAGGCCTCCAAGAATTTACCCGTCGCAACACCCTCCAGTACACCAGGGCATAGATTCGGGTAGTATGAGATGAGGACCACCGTGGTAAAACGATTATTAGCTACCGCCCTAACGTCCTCGTTCCTGGTATTCGGTATCCTGTTCCTAGGAGCCCAAGAAACGAATCTCCCGATGCCTGGCAATACAAGATCCGAAGGATCCCCTGAAGCAGCATCATCCCTGAACAGCGCCAGGCAATCCGAGGTGACCCCGGAGGGGCCGCTCCTGGCTACCCCGGTAGCCTCTCCGGCTGAACAAACCATCCGACAGGTTCTGGCGGATCAGGATCGCATCCGCCAGGGTCTGGACACCCCCCGAAACCACGATGTTCTTACCACCTGGCTCGAAGAAGAGAATATTCCCTTCCGATCCATACCTATTATCGCCCAGGGGCAGTACCATAGTTTTTATTCCAATATCGAAATCACCATCCCGGGCGGGGGGACCATCGGAGCTTCCGGTGGTGCCGGGGCTTCCAGTAGTTCCGGGGCTTCCGGTGGTGCCGGGGCTTCCGGTGGTGCTGACGGGGCTGGTGCTGGGGCTTCCAGTAGTGCCGGTGGTGCCAGCGGGGCGTATCCCCTCCCCACGGATCTCGGGACCGACACTCCCCAGACTCCGGCCCCACCGTCAACCCACGCCCCCTGGTATCAGCAAGGGCCAGAAACACCGGCAAACCCGCCGATTCACATCTACATTCCCTTAGAGGACTCCTCCTCCCGGACCCTGGGTATCTCCAGCGCTCTGGTTCTCATCCTTACCCGCATTCATCCATGGGAGGGCAATTCACCAATCACCTTGAGCTTTCTCGGAGAAATCTGGCCCGATGATAAGGGCCTGGACCATAGCATAAACTCCTACGATCCCCTGAATCCCGGAATCGCCCTGTACGTAAGCAGTTTCGGAATGGCTGACATCGTTAGAATAACCAACGGATCCACGGGACGAGTCAGTCCGGGTTGGTTAGTGAACCACATCCTCAATTCCCTCAAAGGAGGAAATCTCTCTCCGGAAATCAGCAATGTACAAACCCAGCTCTACCGCTCCGGGCTCTCGGAACCCACGGTTATCGACACCCTCCTCGCTGCGGATATCCCTAGCCTAGCCCTGGGCGAACCCGGCCAGGATACGGACCTGGGTACCGCCGGGCGGCTTCTCACCTTGCTCCCGGAAAGCCTGCAGAATCTGCCCCGGGAATTCACCCTGCCCTACCAGGAACACTGGGAACGCCATTATCTGCTCATTCAGTTCGGGTCCCTAACCATCTACCTAGGAGAACTCCGGTACCTGGGTTTGAGTCTTTTAATCCTCACAACCCTGGTGGTATGGATCCAGTACTCCCGGCAGCGAAGACGCCGGTACAGCAGATTGATGCTGAAATCTTGGTGGAACCTGCCCATTTTGTTCGGGATCAGCGTAGTGGTGCTTCTTCTCGGAGGCTTGGTCAGCAGCGGGGTACTTCGGCTTCAGGGTGATTTAACCGGTTGGCGTACCATTCCCCTGGCCTACTTTCTCCTAAAAATCACCACTGCCCTGGGATTGGCTAGCTGGTTCTACCGGGGGGTACAACACACCCCCTTGAGCCACCGGGGAAGCTTCTATTCCGCAGCAGCCGTAGTGAGTCTGTTTCTGGTAGTACTATTTTTTGCCATCCTCAATATGAGCTTTATTTACTACTTCCTCTGGTCTCTGGTATGTACCATGATGTTTGTTACCTCAAAAAATAAATGGTTCAAGCTAATCTGGTTCATTCTATCGCCCTTCTGGCTCATAAAATCCCTCATTGAACTCTTCAGCCTCGGGGCGATTCCGGCGGTGGAGTTGTTAGCTGGAACCAATATACTCGCGGATCTGCTCATATCCTTCGCCCTTATTCCCTACCTGAGCATGCTCATACGCCTAGACTTTCTCTTCCCCCATCCAAGAAAAACAAAACGCCGGCTTCCAATCCGGATTTCTGCCCTTATCCTCACCCTGGCCACCTTCGGGATAATCACCTTGATCCTAAACTTCGATCCCTACCGCCATGAACCGCCCAGCTTGGGTGTGTCTATCACCCGGTATCAGGATGAGGCCGCAGAGGTTACCATAAGCCAGCCGATTCCCCTGCCGGGAGGCGTTCTCAGTCTGGGTTCCCGGGTATTTCCCCTGGGTTCCGCTGAACCCCGGACTATCCGTGTCCAGCTCCCCCTTCCGGAACTAGACTGGCAAACCCAAACCTCTGAGATCCTGGGGCAACAGCGGTACACCGCTGAGCTCTCGTTGCCGGAAAAAACCCGTTCCATCCATGCCCGGGTCGTCACGGCCCTCCGTCCGGTGGTATTCTCCTCCAATTTTCCCTACCGGATAAACAGTCAGGAGAATACCGTTGACCTGTTTATCGGGGACAACCCCCCGGATGATCTAACCATTGAAATCACCCTGCCCAAAAACTCTGAACCCCAGCTACAGCTCCGTCTTCAGGCGGATGAACCCCTGCTTCCCCTGGAACTGGAGGGGCCCCCTGTTCAGCTGCAAATCCGTCAAACCCTCTACCGAGAAGGGCCCCTATGAGTCTGCCTGATTCATGGTTTCATCTGGACATGGACGCGTTTTATGCCGCTGTGGAACAACGGGACAATCCTGCATATGCTGGAAAACCGGTCATTGTTGGAGCCCTTCCGGGCCACCGAGGGGTGGTTTCAACCTGTAGCTACGAGGCACGCACCTACGGCGTTCACTCCGCCATGCCCATTAGCCACGCCTACCGGCTCTGTCCCCAGGGAATCTATGTAATTCCCCGGATGGATTACTATAGCAAGATCTCTCAGCAGATCATGGCCGTATTTGCAGATTTCACCCCACGGATCATCCAGGTTTCCATTGATGAGGCCTTCCTTGACATGAAGGGAGCCGAGCGCCTCTTCGGTCCCCCAGAAGAATCAGCCCTGGCTCTAAAAAAACGGGTTTTTGAGACTGTGGGGCTGACAATATCCGTTGGCGTAGCAACCAACAAACTCATCGCAAAAATGGCATCGGGGTACAAGAAACCCGATGGACTCACCATCGTTCCTCCGGGGGAGGAGCAGGATTTTATCCGGAACCTGGAGATCCGGGACCTCTGGGGTATCGGCAAAAAAACCCAGCAACGGCTATCGGATCTAAACCTCACAACCATCGACCAGCTTCTGCAGATACCTCAACAGAGTTTGACAATCCTCTTCGGTCAGGCAACCGGTCAGTACCTCTACCAGGTTCTCCGGGGAATAGATCCGGGAATCTACGAAGGCCAATCCAAGAGCCATTCCATCAGCAACGAACACACCTATCCCCGGGATATAACCCATCGAGGCACGGTGGAACAGACCCTGCTGGAACTCAGCCATAGCATCCTGTTCCGGCTGCTCGGAGAACAATCCAGATCCCATGTCCTGCAGCTAAAGATACGGTTTGCAGATTTTACCACCAGCACCGCCCAAACCACCCTGGACCACCCCATCCGCTCCTTGGAGGAGACCCACCGTCTGGCCCTGTCGCTCCTCAAAAAACGATGGACGGGCGGTCAGGCCATCCGGCTCATTGGGTTGGGATTTTCCCAGGTAGAACCGGACACCGGTGCCGGCCAGGGAGAACTCTTTGCCCAGGAGGACATGGACATCCGCCGGCATCAGGTAGAAAAGGCGGTTCTGGGAATCCGCTCGAAATTCAACCCTGAGGCCATTCAAAAGGCCAGTCTACTCTCCCCAAAATCACCCAAAACCCCTACACCACCCAAGACCGCAAAGCCTAGTAGGGAATCACCACATCAGCAAAAGGATCGTCCAGATCGTAATCAGGCATCAGGGGGCTAATCATCTGGGCCACACTCTCTAAAAACCACCGGTCATCCTCACTGAAGGCATCCCGAACATGGCTGTCTATATCAATCTCGGCAAGCACCCGGTCTCCCCGGAATACCGGCACAACGATCTCGGATTTCACATGAATACTACAGCTCAGGTAGTTGTCCTGGGCCGCCACATCCTGGATCAAAAACGTTTCTTCGCTTTGAACTGCCTGGCCGCAGATTCCCCGGCCGAAGGGAATGCGGATATGGTCAGTAGGCTCCCCCACAAAGGGCCCTAACACCAGTTCCTTCCGGCTATGAACGGCAAAATACACCCCCACCCAGTTGTAGTACTCCACATGGTGGTGCAGAAACCGACAGACCTGTTCAACCCGTCCCAGGGCATCGGCTTCGGAAGCAGACAACATCTGCCGTATCTGTTGTTCAAGGTTTGTAAAATTCATGACTGGGATTATACAACATCTGCGCATCCCGGTTCCAGGGTGATTCGAATGTCTCCCGACTCGGGAGGGTCACCCTTGATTCGGAGCAAGGGTATCCATACAATGTCCCCCATGATCAGAATGAACGAACACTTCAATAAACTTCAGTCTTCCTACCTTTTTTCCACCATAGGCAAAAAAGTCGGGGAGTTTCAAGCGGCAAACCCCTCGGTTTCCATCATTAAACTCGGCATCGGGGATGTCACCCATGCCCTCTCAGCCGAGATCGTCCAGGCCTTCCACGCCGGAGTGGATGAACTCGGTGATGATGCAACCTTTCGGGGGTACGGCCCGGAGCAGGGTTACGAGTTTCTGCGGAATGCCATTGCGGAGATCGATTTCCAGGCCCGGAACTGCGATATCCAGGCCGATGAAATCTTCGTAAGCGACGGTGCAAAATGTGATACCGGCAACTTCCAAGAACTCTTTGCCCAGGATATCACCATAGCCGTACCCGATCCGGTTTACCCGGTCTATGTAGACACCAACGTCATGGCAGGACGCACCGGAACCTTCTCAAAAGGCCGGTACGAGGGCCTGGTGTACCTTGAGTCCACCAAAGAAAACAGCTTTGTCCCCTCTCCCCCGGAAAAAACGGTGGACCTTATCTACCTCTGCTTCCCCAACAACCCCACCGGTGCAACCGCCACTAAAGAACAGCTCACCCAATGGGTAGAATACGCCAGAGCCAACCAGGCGCTGATCCTCTTTGATGCGGCCTACGTTGAGTTCATCCGGGATCCAAGGCTTCCCCGGTCTATTTACGAGATCCCCGGTGCTCGGGAGATGGCTGTAGAATTCCGCTCCTTCTCAAAGACCGCAGGGTTCACCGGAACCAGGGCTGCCTACACGGTCATTCCGAAGGATTGTCTCGTGTACGACCACTCGGGTTCAGGCCATTCCCTTCACGCCCTATGGAACCGTCGGCAGACCACCAAGTTTAACGGTCTAAGCTACCCCGTCCAACGGGCCGCCGCGGCCGTCTACACCCCCCAGGGGCAGGCCCAGATTCATGCCCAGTCAGATTATTATCTGGAGAATGCCCGGCTCATCCGTGAGGCAATGACCGGTCTGGGGTACCCCGTTACCGGCGGAGAGAACAGCCCCTATATTTGGGTTGAAGCCGGGGGCGATAGCTGGGACTTCTTCGACATGTTGCTCCAGAAAGCCGGAGTGGTGACCACCCCGGGCTCGGGATTCGGACGCTGCGGTGAGGGGTACATCCGCATCAGCGCCTTCAACCACCGGGAGAAGGTGCTTCAGGCTCTGGACCGCATCGCCCAGGCATTGAAGTCCTAAACAAGGCCCCGATATCTCCCTTCACTCCAGGCTGCATGGAGGAGGGGCCTCATCCCCCCGGGGTACAACCCGACAGGGGGGATTTTTTTTACCATTATTATGAGTTATCTTGTATACTATTCTTATTATGCGTACTCGGTTTATACCAATCACCCTCAAGGTGAACGCCCTGATCCTGGCTACCATGATCCTCGGAATCGGTGGAATCACCGTCGCCCTGGCGGGATCCCTTATAGTTACCATCGAGGATATTAACCAGCGTGATACCCTCCGCCAGGCAGATACCATCTATGCAGCCATCGAGAGCCTCATGCTTCCCGGCCAGGCGCTGCTCGCCCAGGGATACTTCGAGCGGCTCAACATAGTCGATCAGGATCTGATGATTCAGCTCTACAGAACCAGCGGTGAGCAGGCCTTCCAGGATAATAAGACCATTAATACCGTGAACAGCTACCTCATGAATCCCCGGTTTGAGACCAGGGATGCGGTCGCCTCTCCCCTTCCGATTAATCCCCAGGAGGATCGGCTCTTTTCCCAGGCCCTCGGTGAGGGCGGCGTTCCCCGGGACAGTACAGAAATTCTATCCAGCGAGGGAAATACCTACTTCCGGGTGTTGAAACCCCTCATCAATCTCCCCAAGTGCACGGTCTGTCACGGGGCTGATCATACCATCCGGGGTGTGTTAGAGATTAAAAGCGATATTTCGGATACCGTCTCCCTCCAGCGCACCGCGGTATTCGCCTCGGGAGGCGCTTTTTTCGCCCTGGTGGTTATCCTCGGTTTCGGACTCTCCCGGTTTATGGGCAGGATCATCCTCGGGCCGGTCCGTCAGATAGCCCAGGCGTGTACCGCCGTTACCGACGGTGATTTTTCCGCCAGGGTGGCGGTACATCAACAGGATGAGATCGGCGGCCTGGCCCAGCGGATCAATACCATGATTGAGGGACTGATAGAGCGCTTTAAACTCACCCAGTACGTCTCGGGCTCAACGGTCCGCTCCCTCTCGGACAGTTCCAAAACCGGAATCTCCGTGGATCTGACATTGTTGTTTACCGATATCCGGGGATTTACCAGCTACTCCGAGTCGAACTCCCCAGAAACGGTGGTGGAGAACCTGAATAAGGTCCTGGAGGTACAGACCGGAATTATCCACCGCCACGGCGGCGATATTGATAAGTATGTGGGTGATGAAATCTTTGCAATCTTCGAGGGCGAAGACGGGTGCTGCCGGGCAGCCCAAACTGCTGTAGATATCCAGCAGGAGTTTCAGGATTCCGGTACTGTCTACGGCGGACTCCAGGTAGGGGTCGGCATGAATACCGGAGCGGTTATCATGGGGCGTATGGGCAGTGAAGCCAGGGCCGATTTCACCGTTATCGGCGATAACGTGAATATCGCAGCCCGGCTCTGCAGCGCGGCCCAGGGGGGTGGAATTCTGGTTACTGCCGAGTTCGCGAAAGCCTTGAAATCCTGCCTCACCAAGAATCCCCTGATCCAAAAAAGCTACCGGTTTTCCCTGGAGGGTCCTATGGGACTATCGGTCAAGGGAAAACGTCGGACCCTTCGGGTGTACAAACTCAAACAACGGGAGGCATCCCATGAATCATAACAAGGGAATGAAGATGGGTACCCCGGAGGTACGCACCATCCTGGCAATCTTCGTCCTGGTTATTTTGCTGGTTGCGGGATGTTCCCAGGGTGAGCAGGTGCAGTTGATTTCCCCGGACTACCGGAATTGGAATCAAACCACCGATACCGTCCTCGACTTCACCATTCCCGGCCACGGCAGCGGACTTCGAAAAATATACATCAGTTCGGCCGCATCCGGGGTAACCACCCAGGAGGTCAACGGCCGGTTGTTCTATGATTACCCCCAGGGAACCCAGATTGTTAAAGAGGTGTATGCATCTGCCCAGCCCGGAGCTGATGAGGAGCCTGCCATGCTTACGGTGATGATTAAGGATCGCGACCATCCCATGCAGCGGGGGGGCTGGATTTGGCTGGTGAAGAACTACCAATCCGAGGTGGAGACCATACTAGACGAGGAATTCTGCTTTACCTGCCATAACAACGCCAACGAACCCAATCCCTACAACGACGGCAACACCTCGGGGCAGTTTCGGGATTTTGTATTCTATCCCTATCGGTAAGATCGATTGGGGGCCTCATCAGGGGGCATACTTTTCTTACGTTTCACCTCGGCATTAGTAGAGATGGCCCATCCGGGTTTTTTTCGTCGCAAGATAGTGAGCGTTGAATTCATTGGGTTCGATGACGATGGGGATCCGCCGGGTAATAGTCATGCCGACCTCCCGCAGCCCCTCAATTTTTGCCGGGTTGTTCGTTAATAGGGCAACGGATCGGATTCCCAGAAGCTCCAGAATGGCGGCAGCTCCCTGGTATTCCCGGGCCTCCGCAGGGAATCCCAATTTCTCATTGGCCTCCACGGTGTCATAGCCCTGATCTTGGAGGGTGTACGCTCTGATCTTGTTGATCAAGCCGATTCCCCGGCCTTCCTGACGCATGTAGATGACCGCACCTCGATCGCGCTGACCGATGTAATGGAGTGCAGCCTCAAGCTGATCTCTACAGTCACAGCGCAAACTGCCCAATACGTCGCCGGTATGACATTCGGAATGGATCCGTACCGGTACATCCTCGGCCCCATCCACGGTTCCACGGACAATGGCGGTATGCTCCTCGCCTTTGTGGGTATCGAATATACCGATAATCCGGAAGTCTCCGAAACGGCTGGGCAGAGCGGCTTCAGCCTTTATTTCCACCCGAAAGGTTCTGCCCCGGGAACCGGTGTATTCCTGGGATTGCTGGTTTTGATCTATGGTCATGGTAGTCTCCACTAAAGGTATGGTGCGCTGAGGATCGTCATACAGAGGGTATCAACTTTTCACAAACACCAGGTGTTCATATGCGAGCCTGCCCTCCCGGCGTAGTCTGCCCCGAAGATGTTGGCTCATACGGAATTCTCCTGGAGCCGGCGGCTCAGAGTTCCCGGAAAGCAGAGCATAGGTAAGGGCGTTCTGCCCCTGCTGGAATAGGGGTTCCTTCAGAAAGGGGGTTAGCTCATCCTCATCCGCTAAAACGAGGCCGCTGCGGGCACAGAGGGAAATGAGGTTGTCCCGGGTGGTTAGTCCTGGAATCCGGGCCTGGCGTTGCCACACCCGGACTAGTTCGCTGTCCGTCTGATCATCCCCGGTGAGCACGTCATCAATCACCACGAAACGTCCCCCCTGGCGCAGATGTCCGGATACATCGGCAATCAATGTCTCCAGGGAACTGGCATAACCAAGGGATTCTACCCCAAAGATCAGGTCCTGGTTTGGGAACGGCTTAAAGGATTGAGAAGCGTTAAAATCACCCTGAAATAATCGAACCTGTTGCTGCTTGTTCCGACGCTGAATTTCCTGGCTTCCCAGATGTATTTGAACACCGCTGTTGGAGATACCTGCATAGGCGGCCTGGAGGGTCTCGGAGAGATACAGCAGGGTTCCACCGACACCGCATCCCAAGTCCAGGCACCGAGAAGCCTCAACGGCCTCGGCGCTGCGGAGGATCAACGCATTTTGGCTGTACAGGGCCTGCCGGGCTGTTTTAACCCCGGGATTCCAGAGGTAGCTGTGCATGGCCAGGGTTTTCCGGCGTTCGGGGCCAGATAGAAGGACGGGGGTTATCTGATTTTGGTATTCGGGTGTATTCAATCGGTCCATGGCAGCAGTATGCCCTAGGATTTCGCGGCTGACAATACGACCCCCTCCCCTGAGAGAGGTTTCCGGGCAGCGGGTTTTCCTCAGGTGGCCGAAGCACCTGGCACAGCCTCCTGGACCGCAGCTTCAAAATGCTGCCATTCCTGGCGCAACTGTTCAAATATCCAGGGAGCCTGAGCTGTGTTGCCATCCGCGCAGGCTGCTTCAAGACGCGAAGCGGCGTTCCCCAATCCCATGGCAGCAAGATTCCACGCGCTTCCCTTGATGCTGTGGCTCATATTTTTCCCGCATTTCAGGTCTCCTTGGGTAATACACTGGCCCAGATCGTAGATCTGCTGGGGGGTGGCCGCTAAAAAATGCTGGAGTACCTCATGGAGTATCTCCGGACGGTTCATAAAGGTTGCAAGAGCCTTTTTATAATCGAAGACCTGGGTAGCATGGTCCCTGTCCCCGGTGTGCCGCAATTCTTCTCCCTGGTTCCGGAGCTGGGGCTGCAGCGCCTCCCGGGGCCCGGGGGTTGAACGCCCGTCCCGGTGTGCACCCGGCTCTGTGGAGCGCTTTTGGGTAGTAATACGAGCGAGCAGCCCTGACCCGCTGTTCTCCTGGTACTGCGAATCGCTTTTCGGGGTATTCCCGGGGTCTTTCAGTTCTAGGGAGTCAGGAGGACCGGGGGGGTCCTGGGGATTTTCCGTATAAGAAAACCCGGGAGCCGGTTCCTGAGAATCGGGTTCGAATATCTCCCGCAGTACCTCCTCCACCTGGTCCTTAGAGAAGGGTTTTGCCAGATACCCGGTCATCCCTGCTTTTCGGCAGTTCTCCCACTCTCCCTGCAATGCATTAGCTGTTACTGCTATGATCGGAACACTCGTGGAAAACCGACGAATCTCAGCCGCTGCAGCATATCCATCCATAACCGGCATATGAACGTCCATGAAGATCACGTCAAAGTCCTCCCGGCTAGCCAAATCCACCGCCTCCTGACCGTTGGAGGCCGTCCGAACCCGGTGTCCCAGACGCTCAATAATAGTCTGGAAGAGACGCTGATTAACCGGATGATCCTCGGCAAGCAGCACCGACATGAAGACGGAATGCCGGGCGGGGGAAGTATCTTTTTCCAGTAGAGATCGGTCCTCCTCGAGTTCTTCAAGCTCCAGGGGTTCCTCGGTATCCATGCCGTTTACATCCGAATTTTGGCCTTCATCGAGGAAGATACCCCGCTCCAGGGCACCGGATAGGATGGCCAGGGTGTCTCGCTGTTTGATCGGCTTGGAGATATATCCGTCAAACCAGCGGAGCAGCTTCATTTTTGCCTCTCCCCCCATAGACCCCGGGGGGCTCATGAGAAACAGCCGGGTCTCTCCCAATTCCGGGTCACCGTGGATCAAACTGGCGAATTGCCAGCCGTCCATACCCGACAAAACCAGATCCACTAAGACTATGTCCACGGGGGCTCCCTGCTCCCTCTGTCTGCGAAGCAGGTTTACGGCATCCCGGGAGTTTTCGGCGTCATAGAGGGTGATGTGCTCGCTGGCAAGCATCTTCCCGATGACCCGTCGGCACTCCGGGCAATCATCCAAAATTAAAACCCGCCGGCTCGTGAGGGCATTAAACCGCTCCTGGGGCAGCATAGAGGGGATACAGGGAAGATCCATGGTCACCCAGAATTCCGAACCCTGGCCCGGTGTGCTGTCTACCCCGATCCGACCACCCATGAGCTCTACAAGGTTCTTGGTAATGGCGAGTCCAAGTCCGGTTCCTCCGAACCTGCGGGTTGTCGTAGCATCCAGCTGGCTGAAGGATTGGAACAGTTGACTGCGTTTCTCCGGATCCACTCCTATCCCCGTATCGGATATTCTCACCTCAAAACGGACTGCACCGTACACCGCTCCCGGCAGGGGCTCATCTAATTCAAAAACCCGTACCGTGGCCTTCACATATCCGGTGTTCGTGAACTTGATGGCGTTGTTCACCAGGTTGATCAGCACCTGACGGAATCGGGTTGGATCGCTCACCACGAAGAGCGGCATGGCCGGATCAATATCAATGATCAGCTCCAACCCCTTTTTATAAGCCTCGAGACTGAGCATATCCATAACCGTCTCTATGGCCGTATGGAAGTCAAATTCAATCTCTTCGATGGTCAGCTTGCCAGCCTCGATCTTTGAGAAATCAAGAATATCGTTGATTAGTCCCAACAAGGCGTCAGCAGAAAAATGGATTTGCTGGAGGTACTCCTCCTGTTCGGCATCCAAGGCGGTTTCAGCCAGCAGTTCAGCCATGCCCAGGAGGGTATGAATGGGGGTGCGTATTTCATGGGATACGTTCGCAAGGAAGAGGCTCTTCGCCTGGGCGCTCTGTTCAGCCAGGTGTTTAGCCTTCAACAGGGATTGATGTTCACGGATGGTGTCGCCTATTTCCTCAAAATAACCAGCAATAACCCCATCCATGGCCTTGAACAGAGCGATCCGCCACCATGATACCCCCTGAACACCCCTGTACCGGCAGACGCTGTGCCGGTCGAGCAAGGCCCCTGACTCAATCTGCTTCAAGGCTTCGAACACATCGGCCCAATCTTCGGTGTGTACAACCTCCCTCAGTGATGTTATGCCTGAGCCGCCCTCAATCCCCTGCCGAAAGGCCGGATTTGTCGCGATGACCCCGCCGTGGGGCTCCAACAAGGCCTGGGGAACCGGCGCTTGGTCGCTGAACCTGCGAAACAGGGTAATATATTCCGAGATCCCCACTTCCATGTGCCGAGTATTCCCATCTTCCATGTCCACCATTATAGCTGTTGACCCGGGTTCTGTTAACGCATAAAATTCAACCCGGAGGAATTATCATGAATCAACCCGCGTCTGCCAGATCCGGCTTTATCGTAACCACCCTGCTGATCCTCAGCATCCTTCCCCTTTCACCCGTATTCTCTCAGGATACAGATCCTGTTTTTGTCATCCAACCGGATCTCCGGCTCTGGGGTGCCAAGGTTGATTTGGGGTATCAGGGACTCACCCTGTTTCCCGGGACCACCACCGGAATCTGGCTCGGTCTGAGCGGCGCCTATCAAACTAGCCACTACTACCAACACCCCGACGGAACCCCGGTTACCCAGGACGATTTTTCGGACAGCAATCCCGCCCTACTATATACAGATTTCTCCCAGCTGAATCTTCAGTGGAACCTGGGACTGCGTCAGGAGTTACTGCCTGAGCTTCTGGAGATTGGTCTGTACTACCGCGGCTGGTACAACAATAACTACCAGGATGAATCCTCCATGGCCCTACTGTTTGAATCAGACCGGCCCGAATCCCTCCGAAGCCTCACCCACAGCTTCTCCCTCCTGGCTGCCCTGGACGCCAGCCTAGAGAAACCGGTCACTAAGGTGAAAAGCGGTTTCGCCGCGGAACTCACTGGGGAGTATGCTCCCGGAGCCCTGAATTCCCTGGGCGCTGCCGATTTCGGGAGAATCACCCTGGAACTTGAATGCTATCTTCCCATTTATGAATCCCTGGTCTCCGGGAAGCCTGATTTCAACCTTTTCAGCGTCTACGCCGGTTTCTACTCCATCACGGATTTCATCACCGGGGAATCGGTCCCGTACTATGCTGAATCCAGCTTCGGCGGACTGTCCTACCGGGATGGGTTAGGAGGAACCGTGAGAGGATATGAATCCGGTCGGTTCACCGGGGATGTAAAAACCGCCTTCAGCACCGAATTACGGCTGAACCTTCCGACCATCATTTGGTCGGGTCTCATGCCTGTGGCACTCATCCATATTGACGGAGGATATGAAACCCAGCAAAAGCAGCTTCTCACAAGTATCGGCGGTGGAATCGGGATCGACCTCTTTGGACTTGGAACGATTCTCGTGTATACTCACTATGCGCTGAACGATCTGACCCTGACGGGTAGTCAATTGACCATCTTCGGTCTGGGTTTCGGATTACATTTTTAATCACCCCCACCTTTAGGAGTTCGCCCAATGGCACCATTATATGATTCAGTTTCACAGCTTCCCATCGGAGACCCCCAAGGCTTTTCAGCCCTGATCGAGTCTCCCCCAGTCTTCCAGGCTGTATCGGACTTCAGTAAGCCCCTCATTGTCAGCGCCTCAGGTTGGAGGATGGTGTTTGCCTCCTCGAGAGACGAGGAGGATGCATCTCCGGAGATTCAGCCCGAAGCCAGCATTCTCGCCGGCACCATGGCCCTGGCCTTTGCCCAAATTTTGGCTGCAGCTACCGAAAAATCCTTCGATCAACTCACCATCACCCTGGCCATGGACTCCCGGCCCACCGGACCGGCACTATCGGACGCCATGCTCCGGGTGTTTCTGGATCTGGGTATCCACGTCCACTACCTCTTCATCGCTTCTGCACCCGAGGCCATGGCCTACACCAAACAGAACCCGCAGCTGGACGGGTTTTGTTACATCTCCGCCAGCCATAACCCCATCGGCCACAACGGTGTGAAGTTTGGACTTGAATCGGGAAGTGTTCTGGGCGGGGATTCGGCGCGGGAGCTCATTACCCTCTTCACCAGCCTCAGGACCGACCCGAACATTCCTCAAACCGTCTTCGACCATTTTAAGTCCTGTTCCCCTTCACTCCTGGAGAAAACCCTTCACGACAGTCATACCCACAAAAACCACAGCCTCCAATATTACCGGGATTTCTCCCACCAGGTGGCCGCAGATACCACGGATCCTCAACTCATCCAGGGACGAATCGCCGACCTTCACCAGGGCATCCGTAACAACCGGGTGGGAATCCTGGCGGAACTGAACGGCAGTGCCCGGACCCTGACCATTGACCGACAGTACCTGGAAGATCTGGGGGTAGCCATCCGGGTTGTCAACGGCGTCCCCCGGCAGATCACCCACCGCATCGTACCCGAAGGCCGCAGTCTGGACCTGTGTATCGCTGAATTAGAAAAAGCCTATCAAGAGGATTCAAGCTTTCAATTGGGTTACGTTCCCGACAACGACGGAGACCGGGGCAATCTGGTCTACCTCAATGCTTCGACCGGAAAGGCACAGCAAATCGAAGCCCAGGAGGTCTTTGCCCTGACGGTAATGGCAGAACTTTCTTGGCTGGTGTACACCGGCCAGCTCACCTATGATGAAAAAAACAAGGCAAACCAGCGGGTTGCAGTGGCGATTAACGGTCCAACCAGTATGCGGATCGAGGAGCTCTGCCGGGCCTTCGATGTGGAGGTATTCCGTGCGGAGGTCGGGGAAGCCAACGTAGTAACCCTGGCGCAGAACCTCCGGAAAAAGGGCTACCTGGTCCGTATCCTTGGCGAAGGTTCCAACGGCGGCAACATCACTCATCCCTCAACCGTCCGGGATCCTTTGAATACCATCTGTTCGGTTCTCAAGGTCCTGACTATGAAGGGTGATTCCAACGCCTCTGCCTCCCCTAAAAGCACCAGCGCCTCCTCCCCCGGAGCCGGCTCCCCTTCCGGCCTCTTCGAGATCTACTGCCACCGAATCGGGAGGCCCTACAACCCTGACTTCACCCTTCAGGATGTCCTTCAGGCCCTGCCCGAGTACATCACCACCAGTGCCTATGAGGATCGGGCCATTCTGCGGATCAAGACGGAGGAACATAGTCTGCTTAAGGAACGGTACGAACAACTATTCCGCAGGGAATGGCCGGAGCACGAATCCTGGTTCAACAAAACCCTGGGGGTCGTTACCTGGCGGGAGGTGAATTACGAGGGGATCCATGAACGGGTTGGCTTCGGGCCGGAATACCGCACCGGTTCCCAACGCGGCGGTTTGAAAATTCT
Organism: Spirochaeta lutea; assembly: GCF_000758165.1. Lineage (NCBI taxonomy): Bacteria > Pseudomonadati > Spirochaetota > Spirochaetia > Spirochaetales > Spirochaetaceae > Spirochaeta > Spirochaeta lutea. The sequence continues at coordinate 54,242 of NZ_JNUP01000045.1, forward strand.
CTTCAAGGATGAAACCGGAATTCCCGTGGCATTCATCTGGATGCGGGGATCCGGCACAGAACCCGTTTTCCGGGTGTTGGCTGATGTCCGGGGCTCGGACCCCTCCCTGGAGGAGTACCTCTTACACTGGCATGTCTCCATGATTCAAAAAGCCGATTCCCAGGGCTCCTAGGACCCGGATCCCTCCGGGGTTGGCTCGGGCGATCTAGCTGTATCCGGTATCCCCCCCAAAAAAAACGATCCGCCACCGAGCTTAAAACGCTGGTGGCGGATCCCATGGAAATCCTAGGCCTACCCCCAAGGCAGATACCTCATCTTAAGGGATTAGCCTGCCCCCATGAAACCCTGGGTTTGCACCCTCGGCCCCGTACTGCAGACTAATCCACTAAGAAAAGGCCACGGAATCAAGATACGATTCCGTGAACCCTCCTTCCCGATACACGGGAGAGCCCCCCGGCATCGGGAATGAACTGACGGTAGGCTGCCTATTCAGGTTTCGCTGCCATCAGTCCCTCATCCACATCCTTCTCGGCATCCCAGGTAAGTTCCCAGTTACCGCCGTCCATGGTGATGTCCTGGGCATCAAACACATTGGCGTTATCGTGGGGATCCTTGAAGGTACCCAGGGCTGCAAACTTCCAGGTTCCAGACTGGACGATCTTGAACTCTGAATTCCCGGGCTTTACCTCAATGGGGGTCTCAAACTCCCAGGTAACCGTCGCATCCGAGGAGGCGGTTGCCAGGTTTGTATTGTCCCAGGATGATTCGAAGAATCCCCCAGCCAGGGCATAGGTCCCGTCTTCCGGCAGGTTCACCGCCGTAATCTTGGTGATAAATACCCCGGATGCATTATGCAGGGTATTACCGCAGCTGCCGAGCATAAGGACAGCAGCCGCTAACAGTATGAAATAAAGTGCTTTCTTCATTGGTACGTCTCCTTAGAAATTCCAAACAATGCCGAAGCTCATGAAACCGCGGCCTTCACCGCCCAGGTTCTTCACGAAGTTATCCTCGAATTCCACGGCGGCGTTTTCCTTACCACTGAAGGGACTAAAATCGTAACCCAGCTGCATGAACACAACCCCGGCCCGTAGACTCTCCGGCAGGGTGATTGCACCCCCCAAAGCGGCACCGAAGGGAGAGGTCTGCCCTTCATCCAAACGGCCGATCATGCTCAAACTAGTCTGAACCGTTTCGGCTATCCCGGCGCGGGTTATGAAGGTTATATCGTCTCCCTTCCAACCCAGATCAAAATCTAGGGTCGGTAGGGCAGAGGCAAGGTTAACCAACCGTGCATTTGCATACACCGCGTGGGGTTGGGCATCGGCCGCAGTATAGCCGTATCCTGCACCCAGGGACGCAATGCTATCGGAAAGCTCAGCCACTGCAACGGAACCGCCCGCTTCAGTAAGAGAAAACTCAGAAGCAAGCTCCATCTTCGCATAGCCGTTTACGGTGGCATCAAGGCCCAGAGCTGAAGCAAGGTAGAGATTAAGGTAGGGATTAAACTTGTTTACCAGAGTCCCCGCGAACAGATGGTCAGTCTCCAAATCGTAGTTCAATCCGAACTGAAACAGGTCCACCGGCTTCGTGGAGGGAGAAACTCCAGCCTTGAAGGTGCCCGATGAAAGGGTATCATTTTCCCCGAAGAGGGTTGTTACGTTATTTCCGGCCCATTTTGCGTAAAATCCGGTCTTGAAGACATCACCGGCGTTAAAATCACCGGAAAGACCAACCACAAACCCCTCTGCAGCATCGAAGGCAGTAGCAGCATCAATGGTAGTTAATCCCTCGAATTTAAGGGTAAGCATATCCTTAACGATGGGTGCGGTTACCCCCAGCCCCAGGGTATGCTTCGCATCAAAGAAGTAGTACCGCAGGGGATTTCCATCCAACCGGTTCGCCAGGGTGTTGTAGAGAAGAGATACGGTGTAGTCGGCCAAACCGAGATCGATCCAGCTGTACATGCCATGACCACCCTCCCGCTTGGTTAGTCCAAGAAGAACATCCAGGGTAATACCGTCGGCAAGCTCCCGAATCTGGCTGCCGTTAGCAAGCTCCAGGTAGCCGTCATTGGCACTGGATTCATTGGTAAAGGTCTTGAAGAGGAGTTCCCTGGTAGACTGATCACTCTTGGCATACTTATAACCCGTAGACAGGTCTACAATTCCGGTTTTGAGTCCGGCCTTGAAATGGCCCAGTTCAGGGAGGGCATTGCCGTTAAAGGCATGAAAGGGTGCAAAGAACGCAGAGCCAAGGTTTTCCAGACCGTCAACCACCGTTACCTCGGGGTCTAACAGGTTATCGGGATCAGCGGATGCATCCGGAACCTGTTTGTAGAGATTCACACTGCCATCGAAGGCTTTGATCTCCAAGAAGGTACTGATGCCGGGCAGGATATCTGCAGTCAGCTTCCAGTATGATTTGGTAACCAGGTCACTGAAATCAGTTTCGAGTCCCCGGAGGGTATTCCCTTCTACATCCGGGGCAATCGAGGATGTCAGGAATTCTGTGTTGGAGTACACCTGGGTGTAGGTACCGAAGGTGATCTTGGAGCGGAAGATATCTTCATCTTTACCGCTGGGAACCAGATCGGCCACGGCCACAACCCCGTTCTTTCCGCCATATCCATCTTCGGTGGTGGCGGGTGCAAGACCTTCCATGGTACTCAGGTATTCACCGTCCACAACGTACTTGAAGGTGATGGTATCCCCGGGCTGTACATCCATGCGGTATACCCAAACTCCTTCCTCAAGAGTCATAGGTGTCTTTTCAGTATCCCAGCCTTGAAAGGGACCGGCAATATTGACCTGTTGGGCGTCCGGATTTTCATACCGGAACTCCAGTACATACTCATCGGGTAGTTCCAAGCCCACCGAAGACTCGGTGTACCCTGGCACCAGGGCCGTAAGCATGATGAATAAGATTAGTAATGCTTTTTTCATCGATTAACTCCTGTTTTCGTTATTCCCAGACGGTGGTGCCGTCGATGGCCATGCTGGCCCGTCCGCCCCCGGCTGCATCAATAGTCACGGTGTAGTCCGAGCCGAATGCAAAGCCGCCATCCGGTTTAGCCTCTCCTTCGTTCCCGATACCCCAGTTGGAATCACCAGAGTCGTAGGAATGATCATCATCTAAATTATTCCAGGCATTAGGCTCTAACACACTGTAGTCCACTCCGGCAGGTGCACTCCAATCTCCTCCACCAACTACCAAGCGGAATAGGATCTTGTTAAGCCCTTCTTGGTCCGAAACGGTCACATCGGCATTCCCCGAGGCATCGAAGTTCAGGGTATAGGCGCCATGGGTCCAACCGCTAACCGTGAAATCACCGACCAGATCGGCTGTACCGTTGGCTAATCCGGTAAAGTTCCTGAATTGGAAGGTGATATTTGCCGGTGAAACATAGGAGAGAAGAATCTCCGGGGTATCAGAATCCCCTTCCTGCCCTGCGAAGTAATAGCTGATGGTCACCTTGCCGTTCGAGGCTGGTACGGTGTAGGTGATGCTGGTTCCACTCTCGCCATCACCGTATGCAGCTGCATCAAAGGCGGTATTGTTCACCAGGGAGTGGCTGGCCGCATCGCCGTAGCGGGTGGAGTCATCGTTATTTCCAATAACAAATTCCAGCGTATCCCCGGCTGTTACGTCCATGGTTATTTCCCACTCGTTCTGGGTGACCATGCCCATGTAGTAACTTTCACCGTCATTGGTTCCGCCTACAAAGGAGAGCTTAGGCGAGAAGGGAGCCACCTGGGATTCTTCGTATTCCACTAGCAGCTCGGGTACGCCTTCATCGTTTTCAAACTTGAAGGTCATGGTTATCCGTCCTTCACCTTCCACAGCAAGGCTCATGTTGGGAAGCTCGTCCCCGGTTCTCAGTTCGAAGGCGGTACCAACAGCAATCTCAGTGTCCTCAAGATTGGTGTAGGCATTATCCCAACTCCCAAGCTTTCGTATTTTAAATTCCAGATCGGTTCCATCGGTGAGGAAGGTATAGGTCCACTCGTACTCGCTTACCTTCGTCATAGCACCGTTACCGTCCCAGCCGCCCGGGGTTCCGATTCCGATAACCTCGGGGGTAAAGGGAGCAGTGAAGCTGCCCTTGGGAGTAGCCGTAATAGAAGCCCCCTCGGCGGCCACTACCCCATTCTCAGCCACGGTTTTTACCACGAAAGTATATTCAGTACCTGCGGTCAAGTCCGTTACACTGAGGGCTCCGTCACCCTTGGCAACATCGACAGTAACAGTCTCCACACCCTCTGCGGAGTACTCTACCTTCAGTCCAGAAAAGCTAACCTCGGGATCTGTCCAGGTAAGATCTACCTTAGCAACCCCGGCGGCCGCTACTAGGTCAGAAACCACCACGGCTCCCCCGTCGCTTCCTACTAGCGGATTAGCACAGCCCACTGAAACGATCAGCAATGCAAGAATGCTTATCCCTAAGACAAACAGTTTCTTCATCTTCGAAACCTCCTATTGTTGTCTCCGCGGATACACCGCGGCTCTCGGCATGATTGTAAACCGGTTTACACAGACACAGTGAGAGACCTCAGACGGACCTAACGCCGCTCACCTGAGCCTGCATACCTCGGAATACGGGTTGGGGGGTTCTTAAGTGTTCTTCAGGGGGGAATAAACCGGTTTAGTTCCGGACATACCCTTAGTACTATCGACAGGATTTAATCATCCAGGTGATGGAAAAACCATCCTTGGGAATGATTATCTGGTAGGATCCCCTGATAGCGGCTCCTTGGAACATCTTAAGATTGTGAATTGAATTGCTACGTGATAGGCTTCATTCGTACCCCCATTGTTTTATACCCCTATCAACTATAAAAACATTACTTTCATTTTCCTGCAAGATTTTTTTTCCATTTTTAGCCATGAAAGAGCTTTCATTTATCCTTTCAGATGACCGAACACTGGTTATGGAAACCAATCCAACGAGAGGATGAGGGAAAATTTGTACTTCTATACCTTCGCAATGGGCTATTTGCTGTTTTTTGACTTGTCAGTATACATCCGGGAATCAGCCTTACGTAATAAGGACTCGATGTGATCCGGCGAATTCATTCTCCTGGAAACGAATCCAATACTCAGGGATAGTCGATATGGCAGGTTGTTTTGGTTGTTGAATTCAGCCAGGGTGGATTTGAGGCGAGTAACCAACACCTCGGCTGTCTTGCTATCCGTTTCGGATGTTAATACGGTGAATTCATCACCTCCGTACCTGGCAACAATATCCTGGGAACGAAACGCCCGTGTTAAGAGATCGCCGGCGCTCACAATAGCCCGGTCTCCTTCATCATGACCGTAGCGATCATTAATTGCCTTCAGGCCGTCAAGATCAATGTAAAACACGCAAATCCACTGGTCCAATAATTGTGCGCGGTGCAGGTGGCTTTCGCCTAGTTCAATAAATCCTCGTCTGTTATACAGCCCTGTCAGCTCATCCCGAATGGAAAGACTCCGCAGATCCTGATTCTTTTGTTTTAATTCATCCAGAGTATCCCGGAGCCGGCGCTCGGTTCGCTCCTTGGCTTCGAATACCTGAGACCCCTTAATAACAGAGCTCATCTGTGCCCGAAGTCCCTCGAATAACAGATCATCGGTCATAGAGAGACTAAAGACAACGATGCCGAAGTGCTCATTCCCATGAAAGAGAGGCTGGATAAGCAAGGATTCACTCTCCCCAGCAATCCTCCCGGAGGGGTCACCTACCCCGGGGGGTACAATTCTATTCATGGGAAAGGTGAGCCCCTCGGATCCCAGGGGGACGGTGGATCCGTTCCAATAGCAGAACTTCCATACTGCCCGATCCGGCGGAACTGCGACCCCACGGGCCGGGCTCCGGATTACTCCGGTCTCATAAAAGGCAACGGCGCATCCCTGAATACCAAGATTCTGAAGCACCCCGGGGAGGGTCTCGAAGAGGCTTTTAATCCTGAGGTCATACAACTCTTCGAGAATCACGTGGCGGAAATTTGATACAAGGTGAACAAACCGCCGTTTGTCCATGGATTCTCCTGCGGTCATTACAGCCCCGTGAACCATCTGCACGTGGAGTCCAAGTTCATAGTTGTTAATTTCCTTTTCAGGGGCAGCAGGGGCTGTATCCTTTCGCAGCTGTTCATCAAGCCGCTTGGCAATCACCTGGCCGATATCCTGGTATGGAGCGACCGACCGGCCCAGAGCGATTTCCTCCGCCAGAGCGGAATATACCCGGGATGGTATGTCCTCCCGCCGTCCCCTGGAAATACAATCATCAACCTCTGAAAGGAGTCTTTTCCAGAAATCCTGAATTACCTGAATATTAACCACAGATCGGCTGGAGAAGGATCCTAAACATCCACAGGATTGCCGAAAAACGGGGATGCTATCCAATACAATCTGCCGGGGGGTTGACTCAGCCCCTGGGTTATCGAAGCCTTCTACCAGGAGTGAAACTGCTTCAGCCCCCATTTCTTCTAGGGGTTGATGGGCGGTGGTAAGGGAGGGAACCAGGGCCTGACTGGATGCGATATTATCAAAGCCTATTATTGATACGTCCCGAGGCAGGTTGAAGCCGTGCTCTAGTAAGTATGCCATCCCCCCCTGGGCAAGACTGTCATTAAAGAAAACAATACCGTCAAAGGGCACGCCGGATTCTAGGAGTCTCTCCATCGCCCGCCGCCCCTCAGGCTCTCTGAAGCCCCCGGGAAGCACCGGCAAGGATGTCTCAGGCCCTAGAGCCAATTCGAGGGCATCACGTACCGCCTGTTCCCGGATCTGATTATCCGAGTTGTCCACCGGACCTGCGATGTAAACAAGATTCTTCCTCCGGTGGTCCAGAATCAGATGTAAGGTTAGAGCCTTCAAGGATGCATGAGAATCAATGGTTATAGAATTCGCCCCAGAGGATGGCCGTTGTAGGGTAACCACGGGCCTCCCGGAGAATTGTTTCATGAACCCTTCGTAAGCGCCTTGATTAAGGGTATGAGCCAGGGTTCCAGCGCTAATGATATAGCCGTCATAGAGCTCGGAACCACTCATGGAGTATACGATATTATGCTGCCCTTCGTTGCGGACCGAAGACTCGATAACCCGTCCCTCGAACACATGCAGATCTACCCGGTTTGTCTGACAGGCTTTGAGAACCCCTTGCCAGATGGGCTCAAGATAGTACCCCTCCAGATTATTTATCAGTAACGCGAGTGTTTTCCTGGCCCTAGCCATGTGCCTGACTCCCTTCCTGGCAGTGTTGATTATGGGATGTTGTAGGTTCCATCCCCATCCTGAAGGATGAGACCGTCATTAATCAAGGTGCTGCTTGCTTGTAAGAACCGGGTTTCGTAATCCCTTGGAGGAGAATCCCCTAAACCCAGATCTTGATAGACCCTGGTATATACCTCATCTCGGGAAACCCCCTGTCCTTGGGCGGTTAATATTCGGAGAATAGCCCCACGAACCTGACGTACAGATCCCTCGAAGGGGGATTGCTTAGTATACTGGCGGCTGCGGCGGTTGGGGTTTATAACAATGCGGCTGAGATAGGCCCCATAATCCATGAGAGCGTAGTACCACCGCCGGGGATTTTGGGTATCCAGGGTTTCTGCAATTAGAGGCATAAGCTCCCCATCAGCTACGCCCTGCTGCCCGTAAAAAAAATGGTGTAAGTATACCCGGCGAATATTGGTCTCTATGAAAACCGTAGGGCGGTTGTAGGCGAAGGCAGGGATGGAGTTGCTTGTATAGGATCCAATTCCCGGAAGGGAGCGCAGCAGCTGAGGATCCTCAGGAAGGAATCCATGGTAGCGTTGCACCACTTCCTGGGCTGATCTATGCAGGTACCCCGCACGCCGGTTGTATCCCATTCCCTGCCAAAGTGAAAGCACCTGGGATAAACGTGCGGCAGCCAAAGAAGCAAAGTCTGGAAAAACCCGTAAAAACTCGGGTAGTTTTTGCTCAACCCGAGATGTCTGGGTTTGCTGCAGCATGAATTCAGACAAGAACACAATATACGGACTGGTGTCCCGGCGCCATATAAAGTCCCGGCCCCGTTGGTCGTAAAACCGGTATATGAATCTTTGGAACCCTGCCCTCCAATCATGACCAGAGGTATTGCGCTCCTCTACATCCTCCACTGGAACCTCTCTGTTAATTGGTGTATGAGGCCTTCAGCCGTAAACTCGGTCATGCCGCCGGGAAAAAGAATATCTGCCTGGAGAAAGGCTTCAGCCAAGGGTGGTGTAGTGACCGTTGGTATGGCCGCACACACCATACCGGCGGCCTTTCCCGCAGTAACGCCGTACTGGCTGTCTTCGATTACCAGGCATTCCCCTGGATCAACCCCCATCCGCCGGGCAGCCTCAATGAATATATCCGGCTGTGGTTTTCCCCCGGCCACCTCATCAGCACTGACCCTGACGGGAAAATACTGTTCCAGCCCGGCCCATCCGAGGGTTTTCTCGATAGCCTCCCGGGAAGAACCGCTTGCTACTGCCATTTTGATACCCCGAGAATGGCAGGCTTCAACAAATAGTTGCATCTGTGGGAAGGCTCTGGTATTGCCCCGGGCGATTTTAAGATAGCAGCTGTCTTTTTCAGCAAGTAGATCATCTAGATCACCCGTTAAGCCATAATCCCTTTGCAGTGTTCTCAAAAACGACCGGGACCCTACCCCCACAACATCCTTCCAGTGCTCTTCCGGAAGATGAATTCCACGGGCCTCCAAGAACTGCTGGTCGCTGTGGTGGTAGTTGGCTTCGCTGTCAATGAGGGTGCCGTCCAGATCAAAAATGACAGTTGAAAGACTCATGACTGGCCTAACTTCTCCCGTTTTTTCCTGGCATCCTCAGCCTTTCTGCTTATCCTGTTCCAAGCTCCGGTAAGCCCCATGGCTTTTTTTGCATCCCTCAGGGTCTGGGATGCCACCTCTCGCATCTTCAAGGTTCCTTCATAAATAACCTCGTCCACCAAACCCTTTTGGGACTCATAATAATCACGTTTTTCACGAATCGGGTCTAGGAACTGGTTAATAGCCCGAGACAGCTTCTCCTTAACCTCCACATCCCCCACGGTTCCTTCCCGGTATCGTTGTTTTAGGTCCTCGACCTCATCTTTCCGGGGATTAAAGATATCGTGGTAAATGAACACCGGATTACCCTCTACCCTGCCGGGTACATCAGCCCGAATTCGATTGGGATCAGTAAACATACCCCGGACCTTCTTCTCCACAGTCTTTACATCGTCTGAAAGCATAATTGCATTCCCCAGACTTTTAGACATCTTTGCCTGGCCATCGGTTCCAACCAGGGTCGGGACGTCACCTACCAACACATCCGGAACAGGGAATACCTCATCATAGAGGGTATTAAACCGCCTGGCAATTTCTCTGGTCAATTCAACATGGGCCTCATTATCTTTTCCCACGGGAACCAGGTGAGCCCTGGGCATAAGGATGTCGGCAGTCTGTAAGACAGGATACCCTAATAGTCCGAAAGGCATTTCATCCAAGTTTGCAGAGCGCACCATATCCTTTAGGCTGGGAAGTCTCTGGAGCCGGGGCACCGTTACGAGGTTTTCAAAGAATAGATTGAGTTCATAGACCTCATGGACGGCGGATTGCAAATAAATCACGGACTTATGCGGATCAATCCCGCAGGCAAGGTAATCCAGAGCCATATCCCGTGCGTTATTCGAGATCTGCTCAATATCCGCCTTGGTAGGTTTGGTGGTGAGCATATGCAGATCAGCGATGATGAAGTAACACTCGTAGGTGCTTTGGAGTTTAAGTCTGTTCTGCAGTGAGCCAACATAGTGGCCAAGATGCAATTGTCCTGTAGGACGGTCGCCGGTGAGTATCCGTTTTTTCTCAGTCATGGGGGACTCCTATTCTAGATGGTCTTCGCTCACTTCATCGTGGGAATTCGGCGGTCCCTCGTCCAGGAGCACCGGTGCCGGTTTGGTTCCAGTACCCATCAGCACTCCGAGAAACTCTAAACCCGGTATATATTCAAAGGCAATCTTAATACCAACAGTCAAGGGAACAGCTAAAAATAGCCCGCTGGTTCCCCAGAGCCACCCCCACAACAGAAGAGCAAGCAAGATTACCACGGGACTCAAATTAAGGCTATCACCCGTCAATTTCGGATCCAAAATATTCCCGATAACCAGCTGGGGGATTATCATGCCGATACCTGCGAGAATAATCGGATTCCAATCCGGGAAAAACTGAATGAGGGCAAAGAGAATACTGATGGCCGAAATCAGGATGGATCCGATGGTAGGAATAAAATTAAAAAGGAAGGTTAATAGTCCCCAGATAAAGGGAAAATCTACTCCAATGGTTGAAAACACGGTAAAGACAATCAGGGCGGTGAGAAAACTCACAAAAAACTTGATCAGCAGGTATCTGCCGACGTGCCGATTGACATTGGCGAAAATCTTTCCGATTTTCTCGGTCCGCTCGTGTTTCAAGGCCTCGCGTAGTTTTATTTTTATAAAGGGTTTTTCCATCATGATAAACAACAGAAAAACCAGGGTTAATGCCACATTTCCGAGAAACCCGAACAACCCGCTACTCACATTCACCAGGAGGCTCGCTAGGGTGCGGGGGATCTCAAACTGGGTTACAAAATCCCCGGGTAGATTGAAGGTTTCCACAAAAAAATCCACCACAATAAAGAATCGATCCTGATATTTGGGGTATTCAGCAACAAGAGAGTTTACGCTCTCAAACAGCACCAATCCAATAAGAATGCTGAATCCCATCAATATAACAATAACTAGTATAATAGCCAAAAAGCGCGGCACATGTATTCTTACGAAAAATTCGACCAAGGGGTTCAGAATGAAGGAAAGAAGCAAGGCTATCACAAAGGGCTGGATGAAGCTGCTGGTAAATTTCAATGAAGCAACAATAGCCAGGGCAACAAAGAACCCCAACATACCCTGAAGACTAGCTCGAAATCCAATTATTCGTTTTCTCATACACCCTATTCTAACCAAGAAGCGGCAGTTATTCGATACGGTTCAGCAAGTTCCTGGAGATTCTAACGCCGGCCACCCATGTACCCCAGGGCAACGGTTCAGCGCGGCTTAAACTCGTCAAAATGGTATTCAATTCTCCCGGTATCGGTAACCTCCATGGATACATACCCCTTGCCCGCCATTTCCTGCAGCTCGGTATCAACACGTTCAATAGGCAGCCCGGTCTCCAAGGCGGCAATGGCCGGGGTTAGAACGCCCGAGCGGTTCTGGGCTGCCCGCAGGATCTTCGCTTGTACGGAGGTATCTTCCCGGGATCCCGGCTCGGGAATACGGGGAGAATCATCAGTTTCGGGATCCACTCCAAAATTCCGGAGGCGGCTCTTAATACCACCGACCCTGCTAATCCCCTGGATAACCGGAACAACGCCAACAAAAACCATAGGGAACAACCAGAAGCGGGATCCGAAAACAATCGACATTACCCCAAATAGCAGGACCATAGAGAGCCCGGATGTTATTTCTTTTCGGGTTGACCGCAGTCTACGCTGCAGACCCTGTACTTCCTTTTCCATCATGCTATTGGTAACCCCGAACAATCGAAATATTCATTATGGTTCACTCAGTTCCCATTTCCAGAAACTGAAAGGGCGGCAGAGCGCTGCAGGCTCCACCCCCCTCCCACCATCATCGTTATGTAGTGCGCAAAAGGTTGTAAACGGCACCAGATATAGCAGCTCCATCCAAGGGCCACACCACAGATAGTGGCGTCAGCATCGAAAGTTACAACCTTTTGCACACTATCTAATCCTTAACTTCAACACCAGTCGTGAGCTGCCCAAAGGGTATTAAATATGGATTGCCCATCCTTCAACACCTCGTGCGGCCTCCATAACTGCTTCGGAGATCGTCGGATGTGCATGCACCATGGTAGCGATATCCTCCGGTAATAGTTCCGCTTTCTTAGCAAGAAGAATCTCGTGGATCAATTCGGTAGCTTGATATCCCACCACATGCCCGGCAAGAATCTCCTTGGTATTCGGATCAAATAGAATCTTCACAAGCCCATTTGGTTTCTCGATAGCATTAGTTTTACCGGCGCCTGCATAGGGGAACACATAACTCTCGAAGGTCAACCCGCGTTCTTTGGCCTGTTCTTCACTTGGTCCGAAGCTCCCCACTCCAGGTTCGGTGTATGTGGCTCCGGGAATCAGATCCGGATCCAGGCGTTTTTCCCGGGGTGGGTGTCCAGCCATGTGCTCTACGGCGATCTCCCCCTCCTTGCTCGCCACATGAGCGAGAAGAGGCGATGCAATCACGTCTCCGATAGCGTAGATTCCAGGAATATCAGTCTGGTAATAATCACCTACCTTTATGAACCCCTTCTCGGTCTTAATTCCCAGGGATTCCAACCCGAGATCAGCGCTGTTAGGAGCGCGACCAATGGCAACCAAGATCTTCTCGGCTGAGAGCTCCTGCTTCTTCCCATCCTTGCCCTCCACCTCCAGGGTCACCCCTTTGGTGGTTTTCTTCAGAGAATTCGCCTTGGTGGATGTAAGCATGGTGATTCCGTACTTCTTGAAATCACCTGCGACAACCTTTACAACCTCAGCATCTTCCAGGGGGAGGATATGATCCATCATTTCGATGATGGTCACCTCAACACCGAAGGCATTCATAACATAGGCAAATTCCATACCTATGGCACCGGCTCCGAGAATAAGTAGGCTTTTCGGTAGTTCGGTCAGTTTGAGAATGCCCGTGGAGGATAGAACCTGCTTCTCATCGAATTCAAAGCCGGGAATAACCCGGGGGCTGGAGCCCGTTGCGATAAGAATATTCTTGGCTTTATATACCGTCTTCCCGTCCACCGTTACCTGTTTTGGTCCGGTGATGGCGGCGGTTCCCTGGATGAGATCGACCTTATTCTTCTTTAACAGACCGGTAACGCCGCGGCCGCTCTTGGTGGCTGCCTTTCTGCTTTTTGCTTGGATCTTCTCGTAGTTCAGCCCCTGGGTATCAACGCTAACTCCCATATATTCCAGGTCCTTAATGCCCCGAAAAATCTCCGCCTGATGAAGTAAAGCCTTCGAGGGAATACACCCCCAGTTTCCGCAAACACCTCCGGTTTCCGCTTTCTCAATGACTGCGGTCCTGAGCCCTAATTGGCTTGCACGTATGGAGGCTACATACCCTCCGGGACCTGATCCTATTACAACGAGATCGTATTGCTGATCTGACATTCAAATCCTCCTAAAACAGAACCCGGACAGGGTTTTCCATCATCTTCTTTAACTCGCTCAAGAACCGTCCGCCCAGGGCGCCATCGATGACCCGGTGATCACAGCTAAGATTCATTTTCATGATGCTGGCAGGCCGCAGCTCCCCTGATTCATCGTAAACAGGTGTTTTCTTAACCTCACCCAGGGCAAGAATAGCCGACCCGGGAGGGTTAATGATGGCGGTAAATTCCTCAACTCCGAAGCTTCCCAAATTACTAATGGTGAAGGTAGCCCCGGAGTATTCCTCGGGTTTCAAGGAGCCTGAACCGGCTTTTTGGATAAGCTCTTTTAATTCGGCGTCTATCTGAACAATGCCCTTGTTCCCAACATTTCGTACGATGGGGGTGATCAGACCGTTGCCAAGATCCACGGCCAACCCGATGTCGATTGACCCGAATTGAAGGATATGATCACCCTGCCAGCTTGCGTTCACCCCTGGGTATCGTTTAAGGGATTCGGCGGCGAGCTTCATAATAAAGGCGTTGAAGCTTACCTTTTGGGGTGCTTCCTTATTAAGGATGGATCGGGCCGCCATGAGATTGTCCATCTCCACGGAGTTTTTAATGTAATAGTGGGGCGCACTAAACTTACTCTCGGCAAGACGCTTGGCGATCACCGCGCGTTTTCCTGCCACAGGAATGGTCTGGTCCTGACCGGCGGGCTGGGCTGGTACAAATCCGGCACCGGGGGCTCCAGAACCGGCTGCGGCACCTCTTGCTGGAGCTGTCGAGCCTTTGTAGTTTTCTACATCCTCTTTAACAATCCTTCCCCCGGGACCGGTTCCGCTCACCAAGGAGATGTCTATGCCTTTTTGTCGCGCTAGAGTTCTTGCTAAGGGACTTGATTTTACAGGACCTCCGGTACCTGCCGTAGCTGGCGCGCCTGGCTCTTTGGAGGCTGATTGGGGCTGCTGGGAGGGGGAGCTATCTTGATCTCCCGAGGACTCCGGAGCAGATGACCCACTTGAGTCGGGCTGGGCGCCCTTCTGTGACGCTGCCTTCTTTTCCTCCTCAATCTCTTTCTCGAGCTCGGAAAAATCTTCACCAGACTCGCCGATGATGGCTATGGCATCTCCCACCTTCGCTGAACTTCCCTCATCCAGGATTATTTTTAGGATCGTCCCTTCTTGGGCGGACTCGTAGTCCATACTCGCCTTGTCGGTTTCAACCTCACACAGGACATCTCCGGTGTCGACGGAATCGCCGACTTTTTTATTCCAAGAAAGTATTGTACCCTCCTCCATGGTGGGAGAAAGGGCGATCATCATAATTTTTTCTGCCATGGTAATACTCCTACTGTATGGACCTTAGTCCATATACAATACGCGTTTAGCTGCATTAACGATCTTTGCCAGGGTGGGCTGCACTTCCAATTCCATGGTGTGATTATAGGGCATGGGTACATCCTCGCTCGCAATCAACTCAACCTGGGCATCGAGAATATCGAAACAATTTTTGCTAATCAGGTATGCAATGTGGCTTCCGACACTTGCCATGGGCCAAGCCTCATCGATAACCACAGCCCGGTTGGTTTTCCGCACCGATTCGTAGATTGTCTGCTCATCTAGGGGTCTTAGTGACCGAAGATCCACCACCTCTGCGTTCACTCCCGATTCTTCCAGCTGCTTTGCTGCCTCCAGGACCATGTGCACTGGTTTCCCGAAGGTAATGAGGGTCACATCATCACCCTGGCGTTTAGTATCGGCCTTCCCCAGGGGAATCAGGTATTCTTCCTCAGGCACCTCGCCTTGTAAGCCGTACATCATTTCAGCCTCAAGAAAGATAACCGGATTGTCATCCCGTATAGCACTCTTCAGCAGCCCCTTCCCATCATAGGGGGTGGACGGAGCCACTACCTTTAATCCCGGGATGTGGGTGTAGTAGCTAGCAAAGCTCTGGCTATGCTGGGAACTGAGATATTCTGCGGGCCCGTTGGGACCTCGAATAACCATGGGTACATTCAACTGGCCGCCGGACATATGTCGAAACTTGGCGGCGTTATTCACCAACTGGTCCAGAGCTAACAAACCGAAATTAAAGGTCATCCATTCCACAATAGGTCGCAGCCCCGCAAGAGCGGCGCCAACCCCGAGGCCTGTGAAGCCCAGTTCGGCAATTGGGGTATCCAATACCCTGTTCGGGCCGTATTTATCTAATAAACCCTTGGAAACCTTGTAGGCACCGTTATACTCTGCGACCTCTTCGCCCATGAGAAACACACTCTCATCCCGGGCCATCTCCTCGTCCATCGCCTGATTTAATGCTTCTCTAAAAGTTATTACTGCCATAAAAACTCCCTGCTTCCTTATTCAGCGTAGATATCTTCGTACATAGTATGGAGAGGCGGTTCTGGGCTTTCATCGGCAAAGTCTACAGCCTCCTGCACAATCTTCTTAACCTGGTTGTCATACTCCTTAAACTCTTCTTCCTTCAGGAGCTTGGCTTCCAATAAATCAGACTTCAGCTGAACTATGGGATCCTGTTGTTTATAGTTCTCGAGTTCATCTTTAGTACGGTATTTTGCCGGGTCGGACATGGAATGTCCCTTATAGCGGTAGGTTTTAATATCCAGTAAATAGGCCTTTCCGGTCTTTCTGGATTCCTCCACTACCTCTTTGACGCCCTCATACACCGATAATACGTTCATTCCATCCAGAGTTCGTCCTTCCAGACCGTAACCCTCAGCCTTGATGGCGAAATCCTCTACGGCGGAAACACGCTTGACAGCCGTTCCCATTCCGAATTGGTTATTTTCAACTATGTACACTATGGGTAGCTTCCAAACTGCGGCGAGGTTTAGACTCTCGTGGAAGGCCCCCTGATGGATGGCACCGTCGCCGAAATAACAAAGCGTCACCCCCATATCCTTGGTTTTTCCTAGCTTATACTCGTAGGCGCTTTTAAAGGCCACCCCGGTTGCCACAGGAATCTGGGCCCCTACGATGCCGTTTCCCCCGAACATATGGCGTTCTTTGTCAAACATATGCATAGAGCCGCCCTTACCGCGGCTTACTCCGGTGATCTTCCCATAGAGTTCGGCCATAATCCCCTTGGGGTCCATCCCGCAGGCAATAGCATGTCCATGGTCGCGATACGCCGTTAATACATAATCCCGGGTCAAATCCAGGGCCCGGATCGAGCCCAGGGCAACCCCCTCCTGACCGTTGTACAGGTGACAAAAACCACCTATCTTTTTAAGTCCGTACATCTGACCGGCCTTTTCCTCAAACCGGCGGATTAACAACATGTCCTTTAATAAGCCATGGAGAAAATCCTTGTCATATTTTTTAAGTGAACTCATGAAACTATCTCCTTCCATTCCCAGATATCAAGCCGTTACAGTTGAGCGTTCTCTCTCCCCAGTTCCAGGATGGTAGATTTCGATTTCTTCAATGACCGTCTCAATCACTACCAACTCGGAAGGATCATTATGAAGCTTCCAGAAGGCCTCCAGGTTCCGGCCCAGGGCCTCAATAACCGTGGAGAGGAGGTTGGGATTCTCCACAATCTGAATAGTCCCAGTAACACTGATAACCTGTCGGTAATTTTTTGCCGTAAAAAGCCACGTTGCCTTGGGTTTTTCCCGCAGCACAGGTACCTTCCCTGCATCGGGAAAGGTTACTGAATAGAGAAAACCATCCTGGCCCCGTACAGTTCCGGCTGTCATCCACCGCATCCGGGGAACCCCCTGGGGGTCCACGCAAGCCAGTACGCCAGCCTTGTTTTCGTCCAACATCTTGTCCAGTTCACCGAACATCTGTTTGATGTCCATGGGTCCTCCTTACCACTATTTGAGTCTCAATGACCCGCTATACCCGGTTGTGTTTACCAAACCCATCACCGGCTTCCCACCGGATCCAGAAAAGACAGATCTGTTTTTACTTCTCCCTGGAACCGGATTCCCGGTGAGAAAACACGGACTTTCTCACCCTGGGGTTCGGTTTGGGTCAGGCTCCGAATACAGCCATCCTCTATATGCAACCTCGTTTGAGGCGAATTCCGAAAAATACACTCAAAAGGCTTTGTTCTTCCAAAGTTCCACTCCCAGGATCGGTACCCATCCAGTAGAGTGGATATTCGGTTATCCTTCCTCCAAAGCCCAGTATCAATACCGAATCTTTTAACTCCTGCCGTTACATCCCCGAGGCCCCAGGCTTGCACAGCCTCCTGCCAAGTCTGACTGATGGCCTCCGCCACCTGATGGACAGTCAACTCCTGCTTTACCTGGGAAAGATTCACCACCGGCGAAGGCGCTGAATCAACCCAACGCCCTGTAAGCTGGGCCTCACCGGACCGCCTGAACCCCCCGAGGGCACGTCGAAGATTGTCCAAATCAGCTTGAACCAACACTGTCCCGTGATGTAATACCCGGTCCCGGGTATACCAGAGGGCGTTACCGCTAAACTTTTTCCCCCCATGTAAAAGATCACCCCGGTCGGAAACCTCCACTGAAATCCCTAGGGATTCCACGGCAGAGGCTAACAGTCCCAGATTACTTCCCTGGCTGAAGCCGGACTTAGGCATAATAAAGGAATAATTAAGATTTCCCTCATCATGATATACCGTCCCCCCCCCGCTCTTCCTTCGCCGTAGGGGAATCCCAAGATTGTTCAGAGCCAAGACATCGGCCTCCTGCCACGGGTTTTGGTGTTTTCCCATCACAACTGCCGGTTCACTTACGTACAGCAATAGCAGGGGACCAGGAGTGTGGAGGTTGGTAAAAATAAACTCCTCTATACTGAGGTTCCAATCGATGTCCCCCAGCCCCATGTTGATCCATCCGCCGGATATCCCACCCGTCCCGGAATCGTCCAAGGATGGCTCCAGAAACTCAGTTGGGTCGACTTGATATTTCCTGAGCATTTTACTCTCTTTTTTTTCGTTTTGTGAAGAGCTGATTTGAAATCTCTTTCTTTCCTAATCCAGACAACCACATCTACTGCATAAAAATTAATCAAATTGGTCACAAGACCTACTAAAAATATAAGGTAATCCGATGAATTGGGCAAACCAAGTTTTTTGCATAGTCCCGTTCTCTATTTGGATCCCACCATCCTAGTTTGTTCTGGACTACCTGCTTCATGGATTTTGTTTATATCTCTATAAAAATATTGATAAACTTTTCGACATAGAGTATCCTGTCCCAGTAGTTTATGACAACTTTTGTAATGTTTACAAGCCTTGAAGGGGTAGCCTTTGTATGCCACCCTTACCCAAAGCCCCCCAGGCTTTTTGATATACAAAGACAATTTTCATAGACTATACTTTGGAAGATAGTACAAACAGGTTAATCTAGTGGAGGAGGCGCTGTGTTTCAAAAACAAATCATCATGCGGCGGGTACTGTACTCGCTTGTGCCAATTTTCCTATGGTCATTATGGCTCTACGGATGGCGTTCAGTAGCAGTTGCTGCAGTTGTTTTCGGTCTTGGGATCCTGACGGAATTCATAATGGAAAAAAGTCGGAATAAGAAAGTCAGCGAGGCTGTATTGGTCACCTCTGCCCTGCTTGCCCTGTCCCTGCCACCCGCAGTTCCGCTCTGGGTTGCAGGAATTGCCACCGTATTCGCTGTAGTCATGGGTAAGGGTGTTTATGGCGGATTCGGCAGGAACATCTTCAACCCCGCCATAACCGGACGGATTTTTACCTATATTTCCTTCCCGCTCCTAATGCAGACAACCTGGATGATTCCCGGATCTTTCGGAACCCTCGGCATCAATAGCCAAACCCAGGGAAGCTCCTGGCCTGAGGCACTCATGGTCATCGCCATTATCGCCCTCGCATATATACTAATTACCCGAAACTTCGAGAAAAAAGCCCTGGTTAAGGGAACAATCTTTGGGGGAATCGCCCTGACAATCCTAGGCTATATCCTTCTCGGCAGCCTCGGCCTTCGGGGAATGGAAATTGATGCGGTCTCCACTGCCACTCCCCTGGAGATATACCGTGGTGCCCAGGCAGCAAATCTCCCCCAGGGCACGGAATACCTCAACCAAAACTCTCTACTAAACCTCTTTTTCGGAAGAAGGGTCGGCGCCCTGGGAGAATCCTCCATTTTCCTTATTATCCTGGCGGGAATCTACCTGATCTACACCAAGACTGCTAATTGGCGAATGATTCTATCCACCCTCACCAGCGCAACCATTTTGGTGGTCATCTTCTATTTCTCAGGCCTCATGGAACAGCTGAGTCCTGCTATGAGCCCTCAGGGTAAAAGCGGAGTGGAGCATCTTGAGGTGATTCTATCGTTTTTATTCAGCGGAAGCCTCTTTTTTGTTGCCGTTTTCATGGCTACCGACCCCGTTTCCGCCCCGAATAAGAAAATCAGCCAGTATATCTATGGTGTAATCATCGGAAGTGTAACCATCCTGATTCGTGTGTTCTCCGGTTTTCCCGAGGGAACGAGCTTCGGTATCCTGTTAGCCAATACCTTTGCCAGCCTCCTGGATGAAATTATTCCAGCTCAAAAAAAGAAGGCCGCAAAGAAACCGGCTAAGACCGCATCAAAGGCTTAGGAGGGAGGATATGGATAAAAACGGATTAGTATACACCATCATATTTTCATTTCTGGTAACCTTCGGATTTGTATTCCTTCTGGCCCTCGCCAATGAAGGAACCCGTACCATCGTGGAAGAAAACGCCAAGGTTGCTGACTACCAAGCCGTTCTCACCGCCCTTGGTATGGAGTATGAAGTAGGCAATAACCAGGACATCATCCAGAAATATCAGCAGGTTTCCGATGTTACCGATACCTACGGATCATCCGACGGAAGCACCCTGTACCGTGCAGAAGTTGAAAACCAGGAACGCTACGCCTTGAGAACCCAAGGCTCCGGGCTCTGGGGCACCATTGAACTAGTGTTAGGGTTTGATTCCAGCCTGAGAACCTTCTCCGGTCTTGAGATCATTTCTCACAACGAAACCCCGGGCCTGGGTGGACGGATTGATGAATCCTGGTTCAAGGAACAGTTCGTAAATCAGCAGATTCCGGGAGAGAGCCGGCTGTCTTTTAAGCAGGGCACCGGGAGCGGCGATCCGAATAAAAACGATAGCGGTGTGGATGCCATTACGGGAGCAACCCGGACAAGCGAAAGCATGGACACAATAATTAACCGCGCCATCGACCGAATGCGTCAGATTTTGGGAGGTAAATCATGAGTGAGGCTAAGGCCATCCTAAAGAATAATATTTGGGAGAATAATCCCATATTGATCCAAATATTGGGGATCTGTTCCACCTTGGCGGTAACCAACCTACTCACCAATACACTCATCATGACAATTGGAGTTACCTTTGTTACCGCCCTGTCGAGTTTTACTATTTCCATCATCAAGAAAATGATCCCCCGGAAGGTCCGGATGATCGTACAAACCCTTGTCATCGCGTTTTATGTAATCATCGTAGACATCCTGCTTAAGGCCTACGCTCCGGAAATTAGCAAAAACCTCGGCCCCTATGTCGGACTGATTATTACAAACTGTATCATCATGGGAAGGGCGGAGGCCTTCGCCCAATCAAATCCCCCCCTCATATCCTTCTGGGACGGATTTACCAGCGGGCTCGGGTACATGTCCGTGCTCATGCTTCTTGCGTTTGTTCGGGAGCTGCTGGGCTTTGGAACCTTATTCGGGTTCCGGGTAATGCCCATGGAGTTTACAAACGGAGGATACAATTGGACCATTATGGTTATGGCGCCGAGTGCCTTCTTCCTGGTAGGGATTCTACTCTGGATTGCAAAGGAGACTATGTTGAAACAAGAGACCGGAGGTGATAAATGAGTCCTGTAATAAGTCCTTTTTCATTATTTTTTGCATCGATTCTTACATCAAATATCCTGTTAGCGAATTTCTTAGGGATGTGCTCCTTCATTTCCATCTCAAAGGATATGAAGTCATCCAACGGGCTGGGGATGGCGGTAACGGTGGTGCTGGTTATCACCGGCATGGCCAACTGGGCTGTGCTCCATTTTATTTTGATACCCCTCGGACTAGAATACCTCAGGTACATCGTATTCATCGTGGTAATCGCCGCGGTTGTACAGATTCTCGAGATGGTGATCGACCGGGTCAGCCCGGCTCTGTATATGAGTCTGGGAATATTTCTCCCCCTCATTACCGTTAACTGCGCGATTCTCGGGGTAGCCCTATTCATTGAAATTCGAAATTACAGCTTCATACAAAGCGTCATATACAGCCTGGGTTCGGGCCTTGGCTGGTGGTTAGCCATCATGGCCCTTTCTGCGATTCGAAAGAAGGTTGATAAGGCACCGGTGCCGGCGGGATTGCAAGGACCGGGAATCACCATGATTACAATTGGATTCATGGCTATGGCATTTATCGGATTCTCCGGCATGCTACAGGTTCAATAAGGAGGATTTGGTGAACATTGCAACACTATTTCTAGCACCCCTTTCACTCGGCGTCATTAGTGCTGTTCTTGGTGCTCTCATCTCTATAACTGACAGAATTGTGAACAACTACGGAGATGTGGTGATAGATATTAATAGCGGCAAAAAAGATCTTAACGTCAAAGGCGGTAGTCCCCTCCTATTAAGTCTGGCTGAACAAGATATTTTTGTTCCGTCGGCCTGCGGGGGCCGTGGAAGCTGCGGAGCTTGTAAGGTCAAGGTTCTATCCGATGTAGGCCCCCACCTCCCGACGGAAACCCCGTACCTGACAAAGGAGGAGCAGGCAGAGAATATCCGGCTCAGCTGTCAGGTTAAGGTCAAGCAGAGCCTGGAGATTGAGATTCCCGAGGAACTCTTCAACATTCAAAAGCTCACCACAAAGGTGAAAAAAATCACCGACGTGACCCACGACATCAAGGAAGTCCTGTTAGAACTTCCTGAAGGAACCGACCTGCAGTATCAACCCGGACAATACGGCCAGTTCGAGGTTCCTCCTTATAATAAGATTAAGGAACGGACTCAACGGGCATACAGTTTCAGTTCCAACCCTAACGATAAAAACCACCTCGAATTTCTCATTCGGCTGGTCCCCGGGGGAATTGTCACTACCTACGTGCATGAGCACCTCCAAGAGGGACAGAGTATCAATGTCGTGGCTCCGGTGGGTGATTTCAAGGTACAGAAGACCGATGCTCAAATGATCTGCGTCGCCGGCGGATCGGGAATGGCTCCCTTTAAGTCAATTTTCTCTCACATGGTAGACACCGGAGAGATCGAAAACCGGGAGGTGTGGTACTTCTTCGGGGCCAGAACCACCAAGGATTTGTTTTACCTGGAGTGGCTCGCCGACCTGGAGAAGAAGTACAAGAACTTTCACTTTATCCCCGCCCTCTCTGAACCAGAAGAGAATGCCGATTGGAAGGGTGAAACCGGCCTCATAACCGAAGTACTGAAGTCCTACCTGGAAACCAAGATCGATACCGAAAAAACCAAGGAAGGCTATCTCTGCGGTAGCCCGGGAATGCTCGATGCGTGTATGATCGTGATGAGGCAATTCGGTATGGATGAGAACAAGATCTACTTCGATAAGTTCGCATAAGGAGGCGCTTCCATGAAGATGACACCCGAATATCAGAAGGCACAGCAGAATATGCAGGCTGGTGTAATCACTGCGGATGGGTTCCTCGGTGATGACCGGAGGCCTCTTTTGGATATAATCGAGCATGATGAGGAGACTATGAAGGAGCTCGATCTGGATTTTGAGATTCTCACCGCCAGAATGCGCTACCTCATGGAGGAAGGTCGTAAAGGCTTGGGAGAACCGGTGACCATCGACAATAAATGGATTGTCAGGGTTGACGAGGCCCGGGGGTATCTCCCCTCTCCCTTTGAGGACGGAATATTCCGAAAAGTGAACGCCGAGGTAGAGCTTTTAGTGGATGGCAAAGCCAGCGGTAAAACCTTGGTGTATACCGAGATGAGTCTCCATCTGATTGAGAAATACCACTTTTTTGAGGGCAAGGGCTCTCCGTTCCGCCTTGAACCGCTGCATGCCAAAGCCATCCTCGGATTATAGTCGCCCGCCCTATTCTTCCTGGGTATTTTCCCCCAGGAAGAATAGCTTCCCCTCAGCTGAGAAAATTTTTCTAATACCACCCTTGATAATGATCCTAAGAGTCTTACACTTAACTGTATATTTACAGTGGGAGAACCATGGAAAAGCTCCGTATTTCTATTGTTGAAGACGAACGCATAATTGCCTTGGATCTACAGCGTCATCTAGAACGCCTTGGGTATCAGGTGGTCGGCATCTATTCATCCGGGGAGGAGATTATATCCGCCTTCCAACACTCCCAGTCAAGTTTGCCGGATATTGTACTCATGGATATTATGCTAGGTACAGGAATGAACGGTATTGAATGTGCCTGCATTCTAAAGAAAGATCATCTTCTACCGGTGGTGTTTCTTACAGCCTTCGCAGATTCACAAACCCTAGATGCTGCCAAGGCGGCTGAACCCTACGGTTACATCCTAAAACCATTTCGTGATAGAGAACTTCAAAGCACCCTGGAAATCGCCGCCTACAAACATAAGAGCACCATTTCAGAAAAGCAAAAACACGGGATCATTGAATCAATACTGAACAATGCTCAGGAAGGTATAGTCCTAATAGATAACCAGTTTCTCGTTGAGTATGTAAACAACACAATCTTGGAAATGTTGGACATGCCGGGAGAGCCGGATCATTACATAGGCACGCCTGTTCAGGAACAGTTTCAGCTTTTTTACCCACGAACCCTCCAGCCCATAGATATTCAAGGATTAGTGGCAAACTCGCTAACCCTGCCACATTTTATTCCCGAGCTGGTATGTTTTGATAGTTCAAAACATACCCGCACTGTATCCCTCCGGCTGGGAAGCATTGGCGGCGTATCACCAAAATCCGGCATCATTCTCACCCTTCTGGACCTGACAGAAATTAAAGAACTCACCCGTTCGGTAGAGTACCAACAGCGACATGATTCCCTCACCGGCTTGCCTAATCGGCAGAGCTTTATTCAAATTCTCAATGGAATTTTATCCCAGGATCCTGCCCCCTCGGAGCTGAGCAATTCCAAGGTAATACTGGTGAACCTGGACAAGTTTCGAGTCCTCAACGAGGTCTGCGGGCACATCGCCGGAGATCATCTGCTCCGGGAGGTTGCTGCTAGCCTTGAAGTATTGGGCATGCAGTATCAGGCTTACACTGCACGGATCGGTTCCGACGAATTCGCCCTGTTGTGTTCCTCCAGGGAACAGGCACTCGAGCAATCCATTCTCCAGGAAATTGCAAAAACCTTTGTCTGGGATGGTCAGGAATTTTTTATAACACCCAGCATCGGTGTTGTTGGCCTTGACGATGTGAACCCGGATCCGAAGGGCATTTTGGCAGCTGCTGATGAGGCGTGCAGCATGGTGAAACAGCGCGGGGGCAATGCCATTGAGTACTTCCAGGCAAATCAACAGCGCAGTGAGAAGATTCGTGGTGAGGCCTTATGGGTTACTAGAATTATTCGAGGATTACAGGAACAGAGGTTCCTTCTCTACGGCCAGACCATTAACCCCTTAAAGCCCGAGTTCCCGTTAAAGCAGGAGGTCCTGCTCCGACTGCGGGAAAATCAAGATACGATAATCGGTCCCGGGGCATTCATCGGAGCAGCGGAGCGCTACAACATTATGCCCAGCATAGACCTTTGGGTACTTACCACAACCCTGGAATACCTGACACATAAGAAAAACCCCGAACGGTGTATCCACTGTGTTAATCTCAGCGGCAATTCCCTCCAGGATACCGCCACTGCAACAACCTTGTTATCGGTACTCTCGAAATTTCCCGATCTCTGTACCAGTATTTGTCTAGAGATTACAGAAACCTGTGCAATCCAAAACTTTGACAGGGTTATTGGGTTTATGACAGAAGCAAGGGACATGGGTATCCAATTTGCATTAGATGACTTCGGCAATGGATTCTCATCCTTCGGGTATCTCAAACGGCTTCCCGTTTCTGTCTTAAAAATTGACGGCTCGTTTGTGCGGGATATCGATCGCGACTCGAAGAACCTCGCCATGGTAACCGCTATCAATAATATCGGTCATGACCTCGGCATGCGGACAGTGGCGGAATTCGTATCAAGCCGGCCCGTTCTCGATCTCCTGCACACCATCGGCGTGGACTACGCCCAGGGATACCATATTTCAGAACCTTCTCCCCTTACTGAACCTTGATTTTTATACGATAAAATCGTATTTTAATTCGAGAAATCTGACAATAAGGGTACATCATTCATGACAAACCAAGTCCAGCGTTTTCTTTCTCCGGCGTATTCGATTCTCCTCGGGGGATTAAAACACTCTGGTAAAACCTCGGTGGGTCAGCAATTATCTTCTATGCTCAAGGCCGACTGGGTTGATTTGGATGATGTAATAACCAAAACCTACCTTGGAAGGACGGGTGATACCATACCGGACGGTGTGTTCCCTCCCCGGCACATGGTGAGTACCCTCGGTGCTGAGGGGTTCCAGGCATTGGAAGCCGAGGTACTCCATGGGTTTTTAGCGCAAAAATCGGAGCAGGCAGATGATCGGATGCCAGACGCCGGTCTCCAGCTCCTAAGCCTTGGAGGCGGAACCCTTTCGAATCCCCGAATTCATTCTACCATTACCACGTATAAACCTGGTATCTTATTTATCGATGGGGATGAAGAGGTGCTTTATGGGCGGATACGCGATGGTGGGCTACCGGCCTTCTTGGAGGGCGACGATCCGAGGGAGCGCTGGTCTCGTATTTACGCTAGGCGTCGCAGAGATGCCCGGAGGTTGGCAGATATGATCATTGAGGTGAAAGACGAATCAATTGACGATATAGTACAAAAGTGTTTAATCACCCTGGAGGAGTACATACATGGCAGGAAATAGTTTTGGGCAGGTGTTTCGTATTACAACCTTTGGCGAGTCCCATGGAGGGGCTGTGGGTGTTGTACTGGACGGAGTCACACCGGGAGTGCCTATAACCGTTGAAGAAATTCAGCAACAATTAGATCGGCGGAAGCCGGGGCAGTCCTCAATCACCACTCCCCGGGCAGAACCCGACAAGGTCTCGATACTATCAGGGATTTTTGAGGATCACACCACCGGAACCCCCATGCTGATGATTTTATACAATCGGGACTTTGAGCCTACGGCATACCTGGATATTAAAGACCTGTTTCGACCCGGCCATGCAGACTTTTCATACACCCAAAAGTACGGGTTTCGCGATTGGCGCGGGTCCGGCAGGGCCAGCGGCCGGGAGACGGCCGGAAGGGTTGCCGCTGGGGCTGTTGCCAGGAAACTATTAGAAGCCCGAGGCGTTTCCATCACCGCCTACACCAAGCGGGCTGGCGGAATTGAGTGCCGGGATTATGATCCTTCAGTAATAGAAAAAAATCCCCTTCGCGCCTGTGATGCTGCAGCGGCCGAAAAAATGATGGAGGTTATCAGCAAGGTAAAGGAAGAGGATGACAGCATGGGGGGAATTGTGGAATGTCGGATATCCGGAGTCAAGGCAGGACTGGGAGAACCGGTCTTTGATAAACTGGATGCCGAACTGTCCCATGCCATGCTCTCCATTGGCGCGGTAAAAGGGATAGAATTCGGTGCCGGATTCGCCGCTGCGGATATGCGGGGAAGTCAACACAACGATGCGATGAATGAGAATGGTTTTGTAACGAACAACGCCGGGGGCATAATCGGAGGAATCTCCACCGGAGAAGAAATACTGTTCAGGATTGTTGTCAAACCAACTTCCAGCATCGCCCGTCCCCAGAAGACCGTAGACATGGCGGGTTCCCCTAAAGAGATTAGAACCATAGGGAGACATGATGCTTGTATCTGCCCCAGGATTGTCCCGGTGGTAGAGGCAATGGCCGGTTTGGTCCTGGAGGATCATTACCGGAGGCAGGCTGCCATGATGCTGGATTCCTGAGGTACTTGGTCGCGGAGTACGGGTATGCCTTTTACAAGGATACCCGATACATAAACCGTTTGCGCACTAGGTAAGACAAAAAAAACCCCGAGGGAACCCCCGGGGTTTTTTACAATTTTCTCTAAAAGAAGGGTGGATCACCAAGACCCAGGACCTCTCGTTCCTAGGGAATTCACTGTAAGCCAGTACCTAGGTCAAGGGTAATGATTCTGCCTCTATTCTTCAGGTGAGAAATCTTCCTTACCTGCACCGCACATGGGACAAACCCAGTCTTCGGGGAGCGCTTCGAAGGATGTTCCTGGTTCAACGCCGTTGTCCGGATCGCCTTCAGCAGGATCATAAATGTAGCCGCAAACCTCACATACATACTTCTGCATAACGATTCTCCTTAGTAATTCTTATTATATATATCTTATATACCATAATTTTCATAACCTGACCAGGCGGAATCGGAAAAAGTTCTCACCTGCAGCACCCGTGTTCACTTGTGGCTTCTAGGTTTTTTTTTGATCCCCGGCTGACGGTTTTTGTAAGGTTACGCCCGAATTTTTAAGCTGTTGATTCGATACATGACTAGCAATGAGAAGGGCTAGTCCGGAGAGAATGAATAACAGCGGCCACCATGTCCGAACGATGGCAGTAAAATCACCCTGAATAATACCTATGCTAAATAGGAAGAAAATAACTCCCAGCAGGACAAGGCACCAAGCAGGCAGTAACAGGGTAATTCGTTTTCCAAATTTAAAGGACCGGGCCATGATAACAAGCGCGGTCCCGGCTCCCAAGAGGAATAAAGGCCAGGTCATCCGGAGGGGCAGATGTTGTCCGAAGAGTGAATCCAGGAGGAATAGCAGGGATGCCCAAACCAAAAAGAATCCGGCGGAAACCAAGCGCATATTGATTCCCGGCTGTCTGCGCCGGTCCAAACCGGTAAAGAGGAACCATACTCCCCCGAGCCCCGGAATGAAGGGCCACAACCCGAGAATGGACGGGCTAATCCCCAGGGTTACCAGGAGCAGACCGCAGCCCCCGAGGATCAAGAGCACGGAGAGTCGATGGACTGAGTTTATCGGTGTTCTCATAATATCCGGAATTATACCGAGTCATCAGGGTATTGTGTAGTCCTTCGCCCTGGGATACTATAGTGGTTGCATGACTCGACGGAACGTATTTTTTATTCTCCTTGTTGGCGGTCTCCTTACCCTCGGCGGTTGTCTTGCCCTGGAACCATCAAAATCCACGGCTGGTACCTCGTCCTCGGACGTAAAAATAACCCGAGAGCTCAACCAGTTTTATACTGAGTTGCAGAATCCGGACCTGACTCCTGAGGAACTCGCTGTAGTTATTGATCAGATCGCCAAGTATACCCAATTGGAATCTCATGCCAAGATGGTCAGTTTCCTGAATAACCGGGTGTCGAATTATCCCGATGACCCATACAACGCCTATTACCTATGGCGGATCGCCGATTCCTTCGAAGATAGGGGCAATTCCCAATCCGCCTACCAGATGTATTACCGAATCCTGCGGAACTATCCCGATGTGATCTGGCAAAATCAATCGGTTCATTTTGTGAGCTTGCTCAGGGCAATTAATCTTGATCAGGATACGCGGCTCACTGCGGAGTTTCTTCAGCAACTGATTCATAGATTTCCCGATTCCGTCGATCTGGGGGCACGATATCTTCAGCTGGCCCAAGCCCTTGAGGCAATCGGTGAGTACCCCAGGGCCTATGATGCCTACGAGAAGTTTTTAACCTTTGAAGATACGGTTATCCCGGGAAAACCGGGGATTCATTACCTCATCAGAGAGAAAGTCGCTTTTTACCACTCGTCAAAAACCTGGATCGACCGGGATTTGGATGCCTTGGTACGTAATATTAAGAATGCACTTTACTACAAGAATGGATGGTCCCTCCTGAGATACCAGGCTAAGGTGAATTTTTTCGCTATGACATGGTATCAGGAGCGCCAGGATTTTAATGCCCGGCCGGACTTTGAGTTGATAGAATTCCTAAGCCAGGCGAAACGAATTACCTATGCCTCGGAGTTGGAATTTGCATCCCATGGAAACGAGGCATACCTCCGGACCGGAGGCTGGAGCCCGAGGATTCCTACGTGGTTCCTCTATTTCCGGAAAATTGATTATCCTGCAGATCCCCAGGTACACGGCAGCTGGGAGTGGGCAGGAATATACTTCGGAGAGGCGATCTAAGGTACCCGGGCTGTTCCGCCGAGAAGAAAGAAGCATGAAAATACTAGTGTTTGGCATAACCTTTCTTTTAGGAATCCTAGGGTATCTCGGGGCGAGTCCTATAACCTTTGATACGCTGTTCCAACCCAGCCTATTTAACACATCTGGCTATCAGCCCCCTGAAGCATCACGTAATTTCCGACTTGGCCGAGGCCAAAACGTTGACGGTTCCTCAGAGATCACCCCTTCTCCGCTGCCTGACCCCTGGGGGCGGATGCACCCCCCGCGATCCTATTTTGTCGACGGGATCATCCCCGACATTGAAGCGGTATACAACGGCTATCAATCAGCCGCCCAGCTATCATGGTTTATCAGCGTACTTACCCGGGGAGACACCTTCCGCAGCTTTATTATGCAGGAGATAGAACAACGAAATCTGCCCAGCGAAATCTTCTTCTTGGCCATGGTGGAATCGGAGTTTTTGGTAAGGGCTGAGTCTTCCAGCGGGGCACGGGGGCTATGGCAGTTCATGGAAAACTCTATGGCTCCATGGATGTATAAGAATTCCCAGATTGATGAACGCTTCGGTTTGGTCCAATCCACCCGGGCTGCGTTAAATAAGCTCGAAGAAAACTACCGGGTTCTCGGGGATTGGTTACTCGCCTTTGCAGCCTATAACCAAGGTCTCGGAGCTATTTCACGTGCTGTGGAACGAACGGGAATCAGGGATTACTGGGAACTTCGGGAAGCCGGGGCTATCAGCCCCCAAGCCGCGCGGTATGTACCTAAAATTCTCAGTGCATACCTCCTGTCCCAGGAACTTGGCCGTCTCGGCTATCTCCGGGACTGGTCTCCCCCCTTCCACTGGACTCAGATTCTCGTGCCCGGCGGTACGGGGATAGAATTTCTTTCCGGTACGACAGGAATCCCCTTATCGATCCTCAAACTAGGGAATGCCCATCTATTGGAGGGCGTACTGCCCCCGGGTGATTTCCAGCCCCTTACCATCCCGCAGCGGTATGTCCAACCCCTGGTTAGCATGCTCAGCTTTCATCCCGGTTCTAAACCTTCTGGAACTTCATACCGATGATGTACTCAAATGAATAAGTCGTCCCGTCGAATAATCTGGTTACTAAGGATCCTTTTTTTGGTCATGGGCAGCTCCCTTCTCCTGTTCTCTCAAACGGGATCCGTGGACAATACCCCTATCGGCCAGAAAACCCAGGTTGAATCTGAGATTAATTGGCAAACAGGGACCCTGACCCTTTTCGTTTCCAGTACACTCCAGCCAGAGACGGTCAACCCGGCGTCAGCGGTTACCATTCTCAGCCAACGGATGGCCAACAACCGCATAGCCTTCGTGCTACAGGCCATGATGGAAATCCGGGTGAACTCCTCCACTCGAATACGGGAGATTGCAAAGGAAAATCCCCAGCTTCTGCGAGATATTGAAGCCCTGGCTGCGGAATCAACGATTCAGCCCTATATTTTGAGTCCGGATCTCCAGCGGGTAACCCTGCCCATCACGGTAAACCTCTTTCCTAAACTCAGCGATCTCCTGGTAAATCACCGGGTACCGACCTCACTGCCCAGGGTCTTCACAACCCAGGTTCCCGCATCCCACACCGGCTTGGTTATTTTCGCCGGAGAACCCCTGGCAGTACACGGCGAATTCCTCCGGGGAGAACAGCGGTACAGTGAGATACTGCCTGCAATGTTCCTTGATCTGTACGACGAGGATCTTACCGCCCTCCTTAAACCGAACCAAATGGATCCCGGGTACCTGACCCGATGGGGAGCAGCTGCGTATACCTCAGATTTTGATGAGGACCAATTCCGCGACCGTATCGGAGCCAATCCGCTGAGGGTTTCAGCCACCGCACTATTCGGAATTAACGATACCGATATCATTATTCCCAACCGTAGTGCCTCGGTTCTCCTCTCGAATCCGGAAAATCACCGGATATTAACCCAGGGTAGAATTCTGATCATCATCCCGGAACATAGACTCATCGAATCCCTTCCCTAGTGCTCGGTTATCGACCAGGAAGCACAGCATCATTCTGGCTCGCCTCGCTAATATTGCAAGAAACCGCCTAACCGGATACTATGCCACACAGGATTGTTACTCCCTCGAGTAATAACGCTGCCGAATCTGAAAATTCCTATCGGAGAACTATTGAGTATGATCCCCAGACCGCACGGTAATACACTGGTAAGCCAATTCAAAACGTCTTTTGCAATTGGTACGCCCATTAATTGGACGAAAGCAAATCACGTAAAAAAAATGATTTACTGTTATTTGTCCGGCCCATGGCTCGTTCAAACCGGAGTTTTGAAGGAGCGTCTGTTACCATCCTTTTTCCATAAAAAATCCTCCACCACCCCAGGCAGGATTCCCCTGAGAGCACCGGTTTCAGCCCTACCCGGTCTGGGTATGATGTTGCTGTTTCTCCTAGCCGTCACTGGATGTGGTACTAACGCCATCGGATACGGTGTGGTCCTTCTTGCCGATGAAGAGATGTCAGCCCAAGGATTGAAGAACGGGGATTTGGTAACCCTGGCCTCCGAATCGGATATCCTGGATTCCTATACCATTGTCCAGAATACCGAAGAGGAATCCGTTACGCTGGATGTTCCACGGTGGCGTATTCAGTCACATGAAACCAGAGAGGCAGCCCAGGCTTTCCAGGCGCAGTTCATCCCCTACGCCACCATTTACGGACGTTCCGGAAGACAGGGTTTGCCCATCCGCAGCACTGCCCAGAACACCAGCCCCTTGGTTTACCGAATGCGCCGGGACGAGGGGATAAAAATTATCAGCCGTCACCAGGAGCAAACTAATATTGCCGGATTAGAGGATTATTGGTACGAGGTTCTTACTGAAACAGGGGTACGAGGATGGACCTTCGGGTATGATTTGACCCTGGTGGACGCCTCCGAGACCGTTGATGCATCCAGCCAATCCGCTGCCTCCCAGGGGTATGATCCCGATGATCCGCTACAAGCCGTGCTTTTCGAGAAAACCTGGCGCCCCGAGTACTACCTGCCCATGATCAGAGACAGCCAATTTAATCTTGAACTATTTCGACCTGAATTCGGATTCTTTGCCAATGCTGAACAAAGGATTTTTACCATCCGTCTGAAGGACTACCAACGCGACTTCCCCTTCTCCTCCCTCTACAGTCCCCGCTACGCCCGCTATCAAGCGGAGGGCAGCTCCTTACAAATTACCGTAAGCACCCCTGACCGTATTGTCCTAGAATTTGAAGAGGCAGGAGCTATTAGAAGCGAGGTCTTTACCGCCATAACCGAGGATATTGGTGAAGTAATCCAAGAGGAACAGGAAGACCGGATTGCCAAGTATCAGATGATTCTGGATCGCGGCACTCAGCTAACCAGTTCCCATTACGGAAGCATTCAGTTATTTCCAGACTTCCGGTTCACCTGGACGGGTTACCAGCGCCTCGGGGCGAATTTCCTTCCGCGGGGTTTTGACGGAACCGGAAGGATAGCCTTTACGACCTACCTAGGTTCGAACCTTACGAACCAATATACCGGGGTTATTACCCTCACCTCTCCGGTCTGGGGATCCAAACCCTTCCTCTTTGAGATGATTAACACCGGAATTCGCCTGGAGCCCGCCACCAGCAGCACTGGGCCGGTGCCCGTGGTGATAAATCGTGATCTTTCACCTCTTATAATGTTTTTTGAATTCGGCGGCCCCACGGGACAGGTTTCTGCCCCTGGCATATCCGGATCTAGCGGGACTGCCCAACCTACAGCCTCCACGATCAATTCATCCCAAAATCCCGAACCCCTCCAACCGGTTTCCCTGGATACACCGAACTCTGAGACCGCGGCACCCCAGACTCAGGAGGCTCCAGAGCCCTCCGAGGCTGACCCCCAGACTCCGGGAGTATAAATGCCCCTGCTCCAGGCAAACGCAGTACAGTATTGGATAGCAGATCGACACATTCTGCAAAATGTATCCCTCACCCTGGACCCGGGGTCGCGGATTGCTCTCAGCGGCGCAAACGGCAGTGGAAAGTCCACCCTCCTGAAACTGCTATGCGGGTATTTAGAACCCAATGGCGGCTCGATATTTAAGGATCCCCATGCAGAGGTCGGCTTCCTCCCCCAATCAGGCCTGGTTCATCACGGGAAGACTCTATGGGAAGAGGCAGAAACCGCCTTCGCCCCGTATCACGAATTCCATGACCAATGGGAAGCCGTCGGTCAGAAGATCGGAACCCTCGGTGAACAGCTGCTGAGCATCCCGGAGTCTCAGCGTCCAGCTATCGAAGGCTCCCTGGAACAATTGACTACCGAACAGCATCACCTCCAGGAACTCCTGGAATCGGGAGGCTACTATCGTCGAGACCGTGAAATAGAGATTATCCTCAAGGGTTTGGGGTTTTCTTCAGGTGATTTCACTGCCCCCTGTGAAACCTTTTCCGGAGGCTGGCAGATGCGGATCGCCCTTGCAAAGATCCTCTTGGCTTCTCCCCAGGTGTTGCTCCTGGATGAACCCACCAACTACCTTGATTTAGAGGCACGGGAATGGCTTCAGTCCTATCTGCAAAATTATTCCGGGGCAGTCCTCATGGTAAGCCACGACAGGTTCTTTCTGGATCAAACCGTCCAAGCTGTAGCCGAGCTTTACCTGGGGACCCTCAGTCTCTATCGCGGCTCCTATTCAGCCTATGAAAAACGACGAAGTGCCGAACTTGAACAGCTTGTAAAGGATTATGAACGCCAGCAGCAGGAAATCCAGCGGATTGAAGACTTTATTTCCCGCTTCCGCTACAACGCCAGTAAGGCTGCCATGGTGCAAAGCCGGATTAAATCCCTAGAAAAAATCAACCGGATAGAGATTCCCGAAGGTTTAAAACGAATCCATGTATCCTTTCCTGAGGCGCCCCGGTCGGGGGATATTACCCTTCGTTTGACGGATCTGAGGAAGGAATACCCAAACAACCCGATTTTCGACTCCCTCTCCCTGGAATTTTTACGGGGTCAGAAGGTTGCCCTGGTGGGCCGCAACGGTTCGGGAAAATCAACCCTTATGAGGATTATGAGCGGTAAGGATCGGGACTATGGGGGGACCATGAACTATGGAGCCGAGGTGTTCCCCGCTTATTTCGCCCAGGAGGCTGAAACCCAGCTGACCATGACCAATACTGTTTTCGAGGAGGTCGAGGAAGCCGCCCCGACGGACATGATCCCCAAGCTCCGGGGGTTATTAGGCGCCTTCTTGTTCAGAGGTGATGATATTTATAAACCCATCTCCGTACTTAGCGGCGGCGAAAAAAACAGGGTCTCCCTGGTAAAAATGCTCCTGTCCCCCGCTAATCTCCTGCTGCTGGATGAACCGACAAACCACCTTGATATGGCCAGCAAAGATGTGCTCCTGGAAGCCCTCCAGGCTTTTAGCGGGACAGTCATCTTCGTGAGCCATGATCACTTTTTTATCCAGGAGCTGGCAAATCGGGTTATAGAAGTAGAGAGCCCGGCTACACCGGGGGTTCGGCGTGTCCGGGATTTTCCTGGTAACTATTCTTACTACAAGTACCGCATTGCCCAGGAATCCTCTCCCACGGATTCTTCCGGAAACCCTGGAACGAATACGGCCTCCACTCCGTATCCGGACCAAACCAGCCTTGGAAAAAAGGACCATGGAGATCAAAAGCAGCTCAGGGCTGCAAAACGCAGGTTGGAGAGGCAGGAAGAAGAACTCCTGTCTAAAATGGAAGAACTGGAGCAGGAAAAGAGCCGTATCGAACATGCGATGGCGATTCCAGAACACTACACCGATGGAAAAAAAATCTCCGCTCTCCAAACGGCCCTGGAGGACGTGACCAGGGACATTCAAATCACCCTAGAATCCTGGGAACGAGTAAGCCTTGAGAAAGAATCCCTACCGCAAGAATAGAAGCCCGTTACACGAGGATTGTATGCTCCTCGGTTTTCCGCTATCCTACCAACCATGAAGCTACTATACTCTTGGAACGTAAACGGTATCCGGGCAGCGGCAAAAAAGGGGTTGTTTGAATGGTTGCACGCTACCAATGCCGATATTATTTGTCTACAGGAAACAAAGGCTCACCCGGAGCAACTAGGGCCTGAGTTCACCGAACCCGAGGGATACACGGCCTACTGGGCGAGTGCTCAGCGTAAGGGGTACAGCGGGGTATGCATCTACTCAAAGGAGAAACCGATCAGGGTGGACACCATGGATGTGGAACGCTTCGATGCTGAAGGGCGGGTTCTCCGGGCAGAGTACCCGGGATTTACCCTGTTTAATTGTTATTTTCCCAACAGCCAGGCGGAGGGAGCCCGGTTGGATTATAAACTTGATTTTTGCCAGACCCTCCAAGCCATGGCTTCCGAGGTTGTTGCCCAGGGTCAGCATGTGGTTATCTGCGGTGATTATAACGTTGCTCACAAACCCATTGACCTGGAGAATCCGAAATCCAACGAGAAAAACCCGGGGTACCTCCCCGAGGAACGGGCCTGGATGGATACCTTTATTGAGGCTGGGTTTGTAGATACCTTCAGGGAATTCAACACCGAGGAAAAACAGTATTCCTGGTGGAGTTACCGGTTTTCAGCCCGGGATAGGAATATCGGATGGCGTATTGATTACCACTGTGTTGATGAGGGCTTAAAACCCCGCCTGAAGGACGCCCGGATTCATCAGGATGTATTCGGTTCCGACCACTGCCCGGTCAGTCTTACCCTGGAGGATTAAGGGATGCGGATTACCTACAATGCACCGGTTACCCTCACCTTTTCCCTGAGTGCCGCCCTCATCCTCGTGGTAAATCAGACCTTGGCACCGGGGCTTATCCCCCGGGTTTTCTCCGTCGGGGCCGTTATGGACCCGGGAGCCATTCTCGATTGGCTGCGGCTATTTACCCACCCTCTCGGCCATCTGGGCTGGGACCATCTGTTAGGAAATTTGGCATTCATCTTGCTCCTTGGCCCGATCCTGGAGGAGAAGTACGGATCATGGATTTTCTTATCCATGATCGGGATAACAACGGTGATCACCGGTGTGTTGAATGTCCTGGTGATGCCCACCGGACTGCTAGGGGCCAGCGGAATTGTGTTCATGATGATTGTACTGGCCGGTATGGTTAACTTTAAGGCAGGAGAGCTTCCCCTGACGTTTATCCTTATCGTCCTGCTGTACGTCGTTAAAGAGGTCGTTTCTGTGTTCGCTGAGGATTCGATCTCTCAGTTTGCCCATCTCCTGGGCGGAGCATGCGGCGCTATCTTCGGCTTCCTCCGACCGGATAAGAAAAACCCCCAAATTGCATAAGGATGCAGGTATGATTGAAAAATTAGAAACCATGGCTGGCCGGTTTAAGGCCTTAGAAGAGAAGATGATGGATCCTGATCTCCCCAAGGATCCGAAACGCTATAAAGAAGTCATGATGGAACATAACCATCTATCAGAGATTGTCGAGGCTTACACGGCCTATAAAGAAGTTCTCCAAGGAATTGAGGATGCCCGGGTCATGCTCCAGGAACAAGATTCTGAACTCCGTGAAATGGCGCGCGAGGAGTTGGACGGCCTGGAGGGTAAAAAAGAAGGTCTCGAGGCAGACCTGAGACTGCTCTTAATTCCTAAGGATCCCCTGGATGGGAAGAATGCCATCATGGAGATACGGGCGGGAACCGGTGGAGATGAAGCAAGCCTCTTTGCCGGGGACCTGTACAGAATGTACTCCCGGTATGCGGAAACCATGTCTTGGAAAATAGAGGTTATGACTGCCCACGAAACCGAGGTAGGTGGCCTTAAGGAAATAATCCTCTCTATCTCCGGAAAAGATGTCTTCGGCACCCTTAAATACGAATCCGGAGGACACCGGGTTCAACGAGTGCCTACCACTGAGAGCGGCGGCCGAATCCATACCTCTGCCTGTACCGTTGCTGTCCTCCCTGAAGCTGAGGAGACAGACATAGCCATTGAGGAAAAAGATCTGCGGATTGATGTATTCCGCTCCAGCGGCCCCGGGGGCCAGAGTGTTAATACTACCGACTCCGCGGTGCGAGTGACCCACATCCCTACGGGTCTGGTCGTCTCGTGTCAGGATGAGAAAAGCCAGCATAAAAATAAAGCAAAGGCCCTGCGGGTATTAAAGGCCCGCCTCTACGAGCTGGAAGAATCAAAACGTCAGGCTGAGCTTTCCGCCCAGCGAAAGAGTATGATCGGATCGGGGGACAGGTCTGAACGAATCAGGACCTATAACTTCCCCCAGAACCGTCTCACCGACCATCGGATAAACCTGACCCTGTACCGCTTGGATCAGATTATGCAGGGTGATCTCTCGGAAATTATCGAAACATTACGGATGACCGATAGGGAAGAGGCACTGCAAAGCCAGGAGGGGTAATTGACACCCCTCCGTATCCACCAAGCTCTCAATATCGGTCGACGGTACTTAGAAAAGGGGTTCTCCGGGGCGAACCCCTACACCTACGGGGTCTTCCAGATAAATGACCTTAATCCAGGCCTGGAGTCCCGGGTGCTATTGGCCCTGGCGCTGAACATTTCACCGGATTATCTATGGTCTAGGTTACAGGACCCCCTTGAGTTCTCGTCATTCCGCTGTTACCGAGAGCTTCTACGAAAACGTATCGCTGGAGAACCCATTGCCTACCTCCGCGGTTCTCAGGAGTTTTTTGGTCTCGATTACTATGTCGCTCCCGGCGTCTTAATTCCCAGAGAAGAAACGGAGGTTCTCGTTTCTTGGGTGCTTGAGGACTATCCCGAGGATTTCTACGCATCCGAGGGAGTCCAACCAAGGCTGCACGACTGTTGCACTGGGACCGGATGTATACCGTGGACGATTAAGTATCACCGTAATGCTTGGCTGGTCAGCGCCAGCGACATTGACGATACCGCGGTAGAAACGGCTGAAACCAATCGCCGGAACCTTGGAGTGGACGGAAGGGTCTACAAAGCCGATCTCTTAAACGGCCTACCTTCCGGACCTGGTGTCTATCGGTTCGATATCATTACGGCAAATCCCCCCTATTTAACCCAACAAGAATGGTCAACATGTATGGATGCAGGATGGAAAGAACCGGAACTAGCGCTTTCCGCCGGGGATGACGGACTGTTATGCATCCGCCTTCTGATTGCCCAGGCCCGGGACTGGCTAAAACCCTCTGGAAGATTGTATATTGAATCTGGGCCTTCCCAGTGTAAGGCGGTAGCTGAGTTACTGCAATCCGCGGGTTTTTCCGACATTAAGATCCGTAATGATTTATCCGATAGAGAACGGATAACCCGGGGGACACGGTAGGTAGGTTTTGGGATCCATATGGTAAAAAGCAAAATAGCTGAATTTTCTAAACGACTAAATATGTTTGCACCTGAAGAGCAGGAACAAATACTCTATGCGGCCCAGCGGAGTGAGGAGTTGCATTCCGGGCAAATGCGTGCGAGTGGCGAACCCTACGTAATACATCCCATTGAGGTTGCAGGAATCCTTTTGGATCTTCAAATGGACGCAGTCACCATAATCGCGGCCCTGCTGCATGATACCCTGGAGGATACCCACCTGGAGCGTTCTCAGCTGCGCCAGGAATTCGGAAAACAGGTTGAGGCTCTGGTTTTTGGTGTAACAAAAATCGATATTGTAAAATCTAAGAATAAAAGCAGTGTTGAGGCTGAGACCATACGAAAGATGCTATTTGCAATGGTCAAGGATGTACGGGTTATCCTGATTAAACTGGCTGACAAATTGCATAATATGCGGACTCTGGAGCATAAGGGGCCGGAACGACGCAAGGCGATAGCCCAAGAATGCCTTGATATCTACGCTCCCCTGGCCGACCGGTTGGGGATCAGCTGGATGAAGGATGAACTCGAAGATCTCAGTCTGAAACACCTTCAACCTGAGGTATACAACCAGATAAAACAGGCCGTATCGCAAAAACGAACCCAGCGATCAGAGTACCTTGATAGGGTTAAAAAATCCATCTACAAGGAAGCAGTCAAGGAAGGTCTGGAGATAAAGGTCGAAACCCGGGCAAAGCACTTTTATTCGATTTATCGAAAGATGAAACTGAAGGGTAAAGGCCTGGACGAGATCTACGATATGCTCGGCCTACGGATACTCTGTGAGACCATCCATGAATGCTACATTACCCTCGGTATCGTGCACCGAATATGGATGCCCATAGAAGGCCGCTTCAAAGACTACATAGCCATGCCCAAGGAGAACAAATACCAAAGTCTCCATACAACAGTGATGGGATTTGACGGCCGTTTATTGGAAATTCAGATCCGTACAACAACCATGCATAAAACCGCAGAATTTGGTGTAGCTGCCCACTGGCTCTACAAAGAAGGGATCAAAAATCCCGATAAGGTTGATGTTTCCAGCCTCTCATTCATAAACCGCCTCCGTGATCTAAATAGAGCAAGAATTGCCAGCACGGAATTCCTGGAAGAGATGAAGCGGGAAGTGCTCAGAGATTCGATCTATGTTTTTACCCCCAAAGGAGATGTAATTCAGCTACCTAAGGGGGCTACCGCCTTGGATTTTGCCTACCATATCCACACTGAGGTTGGACACCGTACCGCAGGAGCCAAGGCCGATGGTTCCATCATCAGTCTGAAGGAGCCCTTGAAAAACACCCAGGTTATTGAGGTTCTTACCCAAGCGAATGCACACCCCCATGTTGAATGGCTCCGGGTAGTAAAAACCAGCCGGGCTCGCAGCAAAATCCGGGCGTGGTTGAACCATCATGAAGACGATTTGATCATCGGGCAAAACATCGTTGCCCGTAAACGAAAAGAAAAAGAGCAGGAGCCCCAGGGTGATCAAGGCAAGACGGGAAAGAGTCAACGTCCCTCAAAGCTCAAGGAGCTCAAACGTCAACCCAATAGAATACTCAATAAGGATAAGGTTGGGGTGCGGGTAGGGAATAATCGCAATATGCTCATTCGGTTTGCAAACTGCTGTAAGCCAGAGGTAGGCGACCCCATAATCGGTTACATCAGCAGAGGCAGGGGGATAGTCATTCATAAAAAAGACTGCAAGAACCTGCCTGCCATAGAAGATATTGAACAGCGGACCATTGAGGTGGAGTGGGAAACCGTTTCGCCTCGTAAAACCCACCGATTCATGGTTACCAGCAGGAAGACCAGTGACCTCTTCAGCCAG
This sequence comes from Spirochaeta lutea, assembly GCF_000758165.1. NCBI lineage: Bacteria > Pseudomonadati > Spirochaetota > Spirochaetia > Spirochaetales > Spirochaetaceae > Spirochaeta > Spirochaeta lutea. The sequence goes on from NZ_JNUP01000045.1 coordinate 94,786, forward strand.
ATTGAAGGTGCCATCAAGAAGCACCACGGACATCTCTTGGAAGGAAAGGTGGACCCTACGAACACCGGTACCCTTGAGGGTCATTTCACCATCGAGATCGAACGCCACGAAGACTATGAACGGGTGATGAAAAACATCCGACTAATCCCATCGGTTATCTCCCTCAAGGACAATACTCCCGAACATCCAGACCATCTCTTCCGTTAGTCAGCCACCCCACCCTGTTCCCGCGATCCGCATGCAATCCTCATGAATCCTCATGAATCCTCCCCCAAGCGGCCTCGGTACTTCCCCCGGAAGATAAAAATCAGTACCTTACTGCCATGGCGGAATTACTATTCAAGGGTGAAACAATCCATACCTCCGGGACGGTACCACAGCCCGGATACATTCTCCCGACCTTATCACTGACCACCACCGATCTACGGGACGTTACCCTTCAGTCCTTCGTTAGTCCCTATAAGATCTTGAATATTGTACCCAGCATTGACACCGGGGTGTGTGCGGCGAGTGCCAGAGAGTTTGACCAATACGCTGTCAAACTTGCAGATGCCCTCGTCTTCACCATCAGCCGCGATCTACCCTTCGCATTAGCCAGGCACCTCCATGAGTCAAAGCTGCGGAACATCATCCCCCTTTCATCCATGAGAGATCAAAGCTTCGGACAAACTATGGGTTTAGAGATAGTAGACGGTCCTCTTACCGGATTGTTGGCTCGATCGGTATTTATCCTTGACCACAGTAACACGGTTTTATATGCTGAATTAGTTCCGGAAATTGCCCAGGAACCAAACTATGATCAGGTGTTAACTGCATTAGACAAGGCCAGGGAGATGCGGATTGAAGTCCCAGAGCAACACAAATCAAAATCCTGAACAGCCCTCCCGGGAACATCAAATTCTTCACGATTTGAACAACTGCTTAAGCACTATCATCAGCTCAGCAGAACTCTTGAACGAGGAATATGTTGACACCCATGGTAGCCCCAATAGGGATCTGCAAGAGATCCTCCATGCAGGATTACGGGGTAATGAACTCATCCATGCCCTGAAGGAACGACTCACCCCATGAAAGAACACGCACTCCATATCGTCCTCCACGAGCCTGAAATTCCCCAAAATACCGGAAATATCGCACGAACCTGTGCTGCCATCGGTGCCACCCTCCATCTGATTGAACCTCTGGGATTTTCTGTCGATGAACGGGCTGTACGCCGGGCAGGACTTGACTACTGGGATCAGGTATCCGTTAAGACCTATGCTTCCTGGGAGGTCTTTTCCAGTTCTCAGGAGGACCGTTGCCATGATTGGTTTTCCCGGGCATATTGCCTCACCACCAAGGGTTATCATAATTATACCGAACCCTCTTACCCTGAGATGACCTGGCTCATTTTTGGTAAGGAGACCAAGGGGCTCCCTATGGAAATTATTGACCGGGCAGCCAACAGGGCCATTCGAATTCCGATGCGTGCAGATTCCAGAAGCCTGAACCTGTCTAATGCTGTGGCCGTTTGCGGTTTCGAGGTTTTCAGACAGTGGGGCTGGCCCGGTCTTGCGCTGACCAGGTATGGAGATAATACTTAAGGTAATACTTATTTAGTGCGCAAAAGGTTGTAACTTTTCACCCTGGCGACACCATCCCTGGGTTGGTTCCCGGGCTGTGCCACTATATCTGGTGTAGTTTACAACCTTTTGCGCACTACTTAATACTTTAATAGAAACGCTGGAACTGCTTCGCGGTACGTCCAGCTGCAGAGCAACACCAAGGAGACAGGAATGCAGCAACTCGGAATTATCGGATTTGGGAACATGGGAGAGGCTCTGGTTAAGGGTGTAAGAGCATCCGGTGGTGGAAAAACCTTATTGGTGGCAGAAAAGAACCAGTCAAGGCTGGAACACGCGATTACTACCTACGGAGCCGAGGATTGCACCGGTGATCTCTCCCGGCTCTTCACGGAAGCCCAGGTGGTAATCCTGGCAATCAAACCCCAAGACCTTGAAGCCTTAGCGAAGAATATCAAGCCCGTGGTAGGCACCACCCCCGTTATATCTATCTTGGCGGGGAAGACCCTTCAATACATTCATGACCTCACCGGTGCCCAGGAGGTTGCACGATTCATGCCGAGCCTTGCGGCCCAAGTTCAACGCAGTGTTGTGGGAGTATGTTACAGTGAAAAATCAAGCGAAGTTTTTCGTGAATTGAGCTATCAGATTGCGAACTCCCTGGGACTCGGGGTTGAAGTACCTGAGCGGCTGATGCCGGCTATCATCGGAACCAGCGGAAGCGGTATAGCCTTCGCCTTTGCTTATCTTCATGCCATGGCTCTGGGAGGAACCAAGGTTGGCATCCCCTACGATTCGAGCCTTGAGATAGCCTTAGATGTTATGGAGGGGGCTATTCAGACGATCCGGGAAACCAAAACCCAACCTGTGGAACTAATAACCAAGGTGTGCAGCCCCGAAGGAACCACCATCGAGGGAATTCTTGCCCTGGAGCAGGGCGGATTTACCCCCACCATCGTCGATGCCGTCGAGCGTGCTGCGTTACGGAGCTCCCAACTCGAACAGTAAACCCGAAACCGTCTCTGGAGGCCCTGCCGAGGGTGCAATCCGATGAGGCGCTGAATCCTGGGCCACTTAGGCCGGCGGTGAATGGATTCACCGGTATGCCAGTGTGGGTGTTATTGGCCTGGAGGTTACAAGTTTCGCCGTATTAATCCATCCGGCAAACCAATCTGCCGCATAGACCCTAGTCGATATGGGATTCTATCCACTGCCAGAGCTCCCGCCGATACCTATCGGGGTGCTCTAATATGGATCGCGCGTGACCAGCCCCGGGGAAGGTTACCATCCTGCTTTCGGACCCTGCCGGGGAGATTTGAATGGCTTCTTGGAGTTCCCGGGCCATCCTAACCGGAGACGTTTCGTCATCCTCCCCATGCAGGGTAAGAACCGGGCTCGTCATGGTCTTGACGGCCTCCCGCGGACTAACTTGGCGGAAGAAAAACCCCTGGCGCAACCAGGTGACCAGACTCCCTGCAAATACCAGAAACGGCTGTATTCCCTTTGGGATACCTACCTGGTTCATCCCAAAGGCAACAACCTCGGTCATATCGGAAAAACTGCAATCATTGACCCGAAGCCTAATACGAGGATCCTGGGGATTGTACTGGAGCATGGTAGCAGCACCCATGGATTCTCCGTACAAGACCAGGGGAAGCTGCGGAGCGAGACCCCGCTGACGGTTTCTTAGTTCGACGGCATCTAACACGGCTTTTAAATCACCTTTTTCGAAAAAGCCGTAGGTTTTATTCCGACCGCCGGACCCGTAATGGTTCCGCTGGTTATAGGCATACACCTGCCATCCCCGTTCGAGAAAATCACCCATATACTTTACCATTCCGTGCCAGGTCGAGGTAATGCCGTGGATGAAGATCACCGTTCCGACAGCAGACCGGCCGGCCTCCGGCGGATGGATGTGCAGGGTTCGCAGGGAGTAGCCCCAGGGCGAAGGGACAGTGAACTCTTCCCTGGGCATGTCCATGAATGCCGGGGTTATCTCCCCTTCTTCAAGACCGTGGGATAGAGTCTGCTCTTCGGAAGATCCCGGCTTATTAATTACTGCCCGGGATACGTACCATCCCAGACCCAAGTAGCAGATTCCAAGTAGGGTAAGAATCAGGAAGAACACCATGAGTATGCCCATGGATGGATAGTACCATGACGGATATTCGTTGCCAAGCTAAGTTGTTTTCGGCTATCATACCGGCATGTTAGATCTGAAATACATCCGGGACCATCTTGAAGAAGTGAAAACAAATATCGCGAACCGTAATATGAGCGCCGATCCAGACCGGGTTGTAGCCCTGTCCGACGAAAGGAGCCGTCTCATTCAGCAACTGGATGAGCTGCGCCAGGCACGGAATGAACACGCGAAAAAGATGAAGGGTCCCATGGATCCTCAAACCCGAGAGCAATTGATCGCAGCAGGAAAGAGTATCAAGGATAAGATTCCCGCCCTTGAATCCGAACTTAATGCTACGGAGAATCTACTAACCCTAGAACTGGGAAAAATTCCCAATATGGCCCACCCCGATGCTCCCATAGGTAAGGAGGATAAGGATAACCTTGAAATCCTCCGGGTGGGTGATCCGAGACAGTTCGCTTTTCAGGCCAAGGACCATGTAGAGTTAGGGAAATCCCTGGATATCATTGACTTTGAGACCGGCGCACAGGTATCCGGATCTAAGTTTTACTACCTGAAGAATGAAGGAGTATTCCTGGAACTCGCTCTAGTGCGTTACGCCATGGATCTCCTTCAAAAGCGGGGGTTTACTCCGGTGATCACCCCGGACATCGCCAAGGAGGAGGTCCTGGAGGGCATTGGTTTTAACCCTCGGGGTGAAGAGAGCAACATCTATGCCTTGGAGGGTACGGGCACCTGTCTTGTGGGAACCGCAGAGATCACCCTGGGCGGATACCACATGGGTCAGATGCTTCAGGAGGCGGACCTGCCGATCATGTATGCCGGACTGAGTCACTGCTTCCGTCGGGAGGCTGGAGCCGCCGGGCAGTTTTCCAAGGGATTATACCGGGTTCACCAGTTCACCAAGGTAGAGATGTTTGTCTACTGTCTGCCCCACCAGAGTGCAGAAATTCATGAAAAACTACGTGCCATCGAAGAAGAGTTATTTACCAGCCTTGATATCCCCTTTCGGGTAGTGGATACCTGTACGGGAGACCTGGGTGCTCCTGCCTATCGAAAATATGATTTAGAGGCATGGATGCCGGGACGAGGGGAAGCTGGGGATTGGGGTGAGATCACCAGTACCAGTAATTGTACGGACTATCAGGCTCGTAGACTCGGCGTTCGCTACAAGGGTGAAAGCGGCAAGGGATTTGTTCATATGCTTAACGGCACCGCCATCGCTATCAGCCGAGCAATCATTTCCATACTAGAGAATTTCCAGAACGAAGACGGCTCTGTAAGCATGCCGAAAGCCCTGGTTCCATACCTGGGTTTTGACAGCATCAGACCGCGGTCCCCCCGGGGATGAGGATGAACTATGGAACCAAGAATACCGGGACACCCCCTGCCTCTGATTGTGGCGGAAATCGGAACAAGCCACGGCGGAGATCTGTCAAAGGCTGAGGAACTGGTAGCCGCAGCTAAAGAATCCGGTGCCCAGGTTGCAAAGTTTCAGTATATTATCGCTGATGAGATCCTTCACCCCCGTACTGGGTCGGTTTCGCTGCCCGGAGGTAATACGGATCTGTACAAATCCTTTAAAAACCTTGAGAAACCCATAGATTTTTATGCCCGGCTCATGGAGCTCTGTGAGCAATACCAAATAGGATTTCTCTGCAGCCCCTTCGGTACACGCAGCCTTCAACACCTTGTAAGCCTGGGCGTACCGGCCCTGAAGATTGCAAGTCCTGAGCTAAACCACCTGCCGCTGCTGCGTGAGGCCGCAGCAACCGGTTTGCCCACCATACTGTCCACGGGCGTCAGCCGGCTTCGCGATATTGCCGATGCCTTGGAGGTTTTCGCAGTAAGTCCTAGGGCTTATTCCCCCGGGAATCGTCTTCCGAAGAAGGGTGAAGGTATCGATACCCTTGCAAAGGATGATGAATCAGCCCATCCAGCCCCTGATGACGCTAATATTGGTAAAATAGAAAAACCGTTTGTGAACCCCTTCAATCCAGCCTTGAACCACCGAGTGAGTCTGCTGCATTGCATCACCAGTTACCCCGCCCCAGAGGCGGAGTACAATCTCCGGGTCCTCCGAACCCTCCACGGCATTTTTGGCATCCCCCTGGGCGTAAGCGATCATAGCCTCGACCCAGTCCTGGTTCCCCTTCTGGCAACCGCCCTGGGTGCACATTTGATAGAAAAACACCTAACCCTGGACAAAACGAGTTCCGGCTTGGATGATCCCATAGCCCTGGTTCCCCAACAGTTCGCTCACATGGCAAGTCTCATTGCCAGCTACAAAGATGACCCCTTTGCCATAATCCCTGATTTAGAGGAAGAATATGGAAGCGAACGGGTTCAACAGATTCTCGGTTCAGGGGTAAAAGAGCTTGCAAAGAGTGAGAGCGATAACTACGGGAGAACAAACCGAAGTATTCATGCCCTGCACTCCCTTCCGGCCGGTTCCCGATTGGGAGTGGAAGATGTGGCTGTACTTCGTACCGAGAAATCTCTATCCCCGGGTATACATCCGCGATTTATGGATATTGTCCTGGGAAAACGCCTGACCATGGACCTCGAGGATGGTGAAGGCCTAACCTGGAATCACCTGCTACAGGAATAACTTCGACTCTGCGATGGGATCTACCGGTATCCCCCATGAAGGAACTTGCATGACCCGGGACCTAGTCCCGGGTAAGATTGCGGTAAACGATCCTATGGGGACGGTCTGCCTCAGCGCCTAGTCGTTTACGCCGGTCTTCTTCATACTCGCTGTAGTTACCCTCAAACCATCGAACCTGGGACTCTCCCTCAAAGGCCAAAATATGGGTACAAATGCGGTCCAGAAACCAACGGTCATGGCTAATAACCACGGCACAACCAGCAAAACTATCCAGAGCCTCCTCCAAAGCCCTCATGGTATTCACATCCAAGTCATTGGTGGGCTCATCCAGGAGTATCACATTGGCGCCGCTTTTAACCATCATCGCCAAATTCACCCGGTTTCGCTCGCCGCCGGATAGTATGCCCACGGCCTTCTGTTGGTCTGAACCGTTAAAATTAAACCAGCTCACGTATGCTCGGCTATTAACGCTACGGTTTCCAAGGCTGACGGAATCATTTCCTCCGCTGATCATCTCCCAAACAGACTTCTTTGGATCAAGCTGTTCCCGGCTCTGCTCCACATAGGCAAGACTAACCGTCTCCCCCACCCGGAACGCTCCCTTATCCGGTTCAACCGAACCGGTGATCATGTTAAAAAGGGTTGTTTTACCTGCACCATTCGGACCGATGATACCAACCACTCCTCCCGGAGGCAGGGAAAAATTCAGATCATCGTAGAGAAGCTTTCCATCGAACTCCTTGGATACACCATTGGCCTCAATTACAATATCACCAAGTCGTGGTCCAGGAGGGATAAATAGTCTGAGCTCACGCTGCTGCTCCGGGCCACCCTGGGTAAGGAGCTTTTCGTAGTTGGTAATCCTGCTCTTAGCCTTAGCATGCCGGCCCTTGGGACTCATGGAAATCCACTCAAGTTCCCTGGCAAGGGTCCGTTGACGCTCACTCTCGGATTTTTCCTCCAACCGCAGCCGTTCCTGTTTTTGTTTCAGCCAACTTGAATAATTGCCCTTCCATGGGATACCCTCGCCACGATCGAGCTCAAGAATCCAACCGGCCACATTATCTAAAAAATATCGATCATGGGTTACTGCAATTATTGTTCCGGCATACTGCTTTAAATGCCGTTCCAACCACGCAATGGATTCGGCATCCAGATGGTTGGTCGGTTCATCGAGCAGGAGAATATCAGGTTTTTTAAGCAGCAACCGGCAGAGCGCTACCCTGCGCCGTTCACCCCCCGATAGGCTATCCACCACCTGGTCGGCAGGGGGGCACCTCAGGGCATCCATCGCCAGGTCCAGTCTGCTATCAAGATCCCAGGCATCCAGGGCATCAAGGCGTTCCTGAACCTTCCCCTGGCGTTCCAGAAGTTCGTCCATGTCGGCATCCGGATCCCCGAAGGCCTCATTGATCCGATCAAACTCAGCCAGGAGATCTACCGTCTCCTGAGCCCCCTGGGACACGATCTCTTTTACGGTTTTTCCAGACTCAAGTTCGGGCTCCTGCTCAAGATACCCCAGGGTAAAGCCCGGGCTCACACTCGTCTCCCCGTTGAAATCCTCATCAATCCCGGCGAGTATCTTTAGCAAAGAAGATTTCCCTGAGCCGTTCAGACCAATCACCCCGATCTTTGCCCCGTAAAAATAGGACAGACTTATATCCTTGAGAACCTGTTTGGTCCCATGATATTTACTCACCTTGTACATTGAGTAAATAATTTTTTTATCTTCGCCGTTACTGGGCGCTGCCATCTTGTACTCCTTGGTATGGTATACAGGGTAGGAAAATCCGGGGCAGCAGAACTGCCCAGGCGGTCAACCCTAAGAGTTTTGTAGTGCGTAAACGCCTATAACAGTACATCCTGGCGACACCACCCATGGGTGCAATTAGTGGTTATTCCGCTATTTTGGGTGTCGTTTACAACCTTTTGCGCACTATATAAGAGTTTGAGGGTTGATGCCGTTTCATCCAGTGTTACGGCATCTAGTACATGAGTAGCTCCTCATACCCGTGTTCTCTCAACAGGATAGTAGCATAGCTTCGACGCACCGTCACCAGGGGTGATGGGCCTATAACGCGGGCACCATGGCCCACGACGGTGTAATATCAGACCGGAACACCGTCTTGTCCTATAGCGCGGGCCCCATAGCACTTGAATACCTGAAAGGCCGCCTTGTCTACCCCTGGAGCCGTCACTTGGGGGCAGGGAGAGTAATCCCTGCCCCCCACGCAAAGGGGCTTCAGGCTCAGGGAGATTTGCCTGAGTACCAACCCGGCAACCCGGGTGCTAATCTAATAATACCTTCACTCGCCCTACAGTACCGTCCCTCAACCGGACCTTTATACCATGAGGATGGCTGGAGGACTTGGTTAGGATATCCTGAACAACACCCTCGGTTATGGCTCCGGTAGGCTGATCCTGCTTTTGGACGATACCAACCCTTGTTCCCGGCTTGATATCCCCCCTGGAAATAGTACTCATGATCGTTCTCCTGAGCTCTTTACCAGGGTACTGATCCACGCTTCTGCCCGTTGAGCTTCCCCGGGCATCACAGGGCCCTCCTTGTCTTCGACAAAAAATCCTTCAGCCTCAGCAGCCGCTGTTCCGCCCTTTTTCTTGAGGATGGTCAGAAGCTTGGGGGCAGCATAGCCGAATAGGGAAACCATACCGCTAAGGAGTTTTGAGTTAACCTTAGCCACATCAACCCGGGTATCCCAGGCAGCCACCCGTTTACCGGTAAGACTACCCGGAGCCATATCTTTCAGAAACTCCTTTAGCTCCGGAGTCGGGTTAAATGCTCTGGTCGGAGAGGCAACAACCACCATATCCGCCTGGGAGATGTCCTGGGATGTCACCTCCCCCCGGTGTTTAACCACCACTGTTGAATGGGAGGCAGCAGCAGCCCCCATGGTCTGGGCAAGTTCCTTGGTGTTTCCAAATACTGAATCATACACAATCACTAGGTTCATTCTTCTCTCCTCATTATCTATTTCTTAGTGCGCAAAAGGTTGTAAACTACCCCAGATATAGCGGAACCATCTTATTTTTTATCCACTGGTAGTGTGCCCAAGGTGAAAAGTTACAACCTTTTGCGCACTATATATCTATTTCATGGGTCAAGCCCATGTGTTTTCCCCATCCAGCTGTTCCGTACTGTGCAGTACCCCTGACCCCCGTATTTATTCATGGGATCATGCTTACCGGACTACTTCAAGACGATCTGCCAAGGGACCCCAGTACTGCTGTGCAGGGCCGTTCACTGCAACCCCGTAATTAGGTCAGATTGTATCGTCCTGCAGATCTCTCCCGCCACCTGCGCACATCCGCTTCAGGCACTGAATCGTAGGATTGAAACAACCTTGGGTTCTGTTCCAGGAGGAATTGTACAAAATCCACCATCGGGGTCACCTGAACCAAAATACACCGTGCATCCCCGATATACCCCTCGGTAGCCGCTCCCAGATTGAGCAGGGGCTTCTCAAGTTTCCCGTAGGTCTGAGAGACATCACCGAATCTGCTCTGATGCCGATACTGCGGGCAGTTAACCAAGCCGTGTTCAGTCCGAACCTTCAGTGGCTGGGGTACCGGGGAAAGCCGGTCGGGAATATCCATCCATTCCTCCACCCCGTGAATCAAGGTATTACTCCTCATAGAACAGCCTAAAAACAGAATCTTCGCCTCGATATCCACCAAGCGCCCCCAACATCCCGAACGCGGGCAGGCTGTACGGGTTAATTCTTCACCCTTCGTATAGGATTCAGCATCCCGACCGATGGCAGCCACCGAATGGGTAGGGTGCAGACTCCGGAACACCCCTGGCCGCTTCATAAAGAGGTTGGTCAGAATACCCACACATGACGCATCGGTTTTCGGATCAAACACGGGGTTGGTTTCACCTACCTGCTTCCATGTATGGGTGGGGAACATGAGCAATCCCGCAGCCAGATACTCAATAAACGCATCCAGTACGGTGTCTGCACCCCCCTCTACCTCGCCCAGAGCCTTCATCGAGGAATGGATCAACAGCCGGTCTTCAGGGTCGATACCCAGCTTAGAAATTTCGCCCTTCAGTGTCATTTTCGTATGCATTTTCAACGTCTCCTGGTTTCATGGTATCCTCCTCCCGAGCCCAACCCAGGGCCATGAAGGCTGCACGCATCGCCGTTTGCAATGCAACAAGGTACCCTCCCATGATAGCATAAAAAAACCCTCCCGGTGCGGGAGGGTTCTTCGACACAATACTTCGGTTTTTAGGGTGATTCTGCTGTCTGAGGCTCTTCCGAAGAATCGGTAAAAACCTGACTGTTGAAAGCCTCCCGGTCGAACTCCCCGAGGGAATTCCCGACGATAACAGAGGTTGTCAGGTCACCGGTCACGTTCGTAGCGGTTCGGAACATGTCAACCAGGAAATCTACCCCGGCAACCAACCCGATGGCCTCCACGGGTAGTCCAACCGCGGAGAGGGTGATTACCGTGAACGCAGTGGCCCCCATGGGAACCGCTGCGCTCCCGATACTGGCTAAGATTGATACCACTACAATCAGAACATACTGAATCAGGCTCAGATCAATCCCGAAGGCATTCGCCGCAAAAATCGAAACCATAGCAGGATAAATCCCACCGCAGGCATCCATATTCATTACCGCACCAATAGGCCCCACAAAGTTTGATACCCGGGAAGATACCTTAAGCCGGTTAATCATGGTGTTGATGGTTAGGGTCAAGGTCCCTGCACTGGAGCGGCTTGTAAAGGCCAACAGCATGGCCGGGGATGCCGCCCGGTAAAATCTCCAAGGATTTATCCGTGCTACCCCCCCTAACAGCCCACCGTAAACAAGGCCGATCTGTAGGGCACAGGCGATGACAATCCCCAGTACAAAGAGCCCCAAATCCGGTAACGCTGATAGCCCGGTATTGCTCATCCAGTATGCCATGAGCCCCAGGACACCGAAGGGCGTCAGGCTGATTACGAGCTTGGTAAGGCGAATCACCACATGAAGAACCGAGCTGATCACCTCTCGGAAAGCAGCCACCCGTTCAGGTTTCCGTCCCTGTTCAATCACCGCAGCTACCCCCAGGAGGACTGAGAATACAACCAAAGGAATTAACCTGGTTTCCGCCGCTGCCTCCACCGGATTGGAAGGAATAAAGCTACGGAACTGTTGAAAAATGCTGCCGATACTCGTTTCCTCCCGGGGTGCCAAGCCCTCGGTAACGGCTCCTGCACCGATTCCCAAGATAGACGCAAGGATTATACCAATGAGACTCGCGATGGTCGCTGTAATGAGGAACAGACCCAGGGTTCGTGTTCCCAGCTGTTTGAGTTCTCGGGTATTTTCAAGCTTCAGGAACCCGGCAATGATGCTGGTGGGCACCAGGGGAATGATAAGCATCCGTAAAAGATCCACATACCCGTAGCCCACAAGGCTAAACCATCGACGTAGTTCTCCCCCGGTCTCCTCACTCACTCCTGCAAAAACTCCCAATCCCAGGGCCATACCTGCCAGCATGGCAATGAAGACCCGAACAGAAAAAGAGAGGGATGTAAATCGTTTTAACAAACCCAGACCGACAAGCAATAGAACAAAGCCTGCCAACCAAAGCAGAACTGTAGTATCCATATCAAACTCCTTTACTCAGATATTACACTTACTGTAGCAGGTTAGTCAAGTTTCATGCAAACCTTCACCCAGTCCGTGGAATCCTTTCATAGTGCGCAGAACCCTGTAACTTTTTGCAAACCTTCCCCCACCCTTGAAGCAAACCCTATGTTCTTCCCGGATATATGG
>NZ_JNUP01000046.1 GCF_000758165.1 Spirochaeta lutea
GATTAAGCAACCTTTTTTCTGTAAATTTCTTTAAAAGCAGGGCGATCATTAGACTCGGGTAAGTACCGTTTTTCATTCTGCCATTGATCGTTCTGTTCGATCAGCATGGCCGCCGCAAGGCGAAGCAAACTATCGGCATTAGGGAATACGCCTACGACCTTTGTTCGCCTTTTTATTTCTTTCATTTGACGTTCAGCCAAATTTGAGGTTCGTAACTTCCTCCTGTGGTTTTCCGGGATATGAAATACGCTTAATCCCTCCCGGAGATTTTCATCAGCCCACTGGGCAAGACGGGGCTGGGTCTTCTCATACTTTTCTACCAGGCTCTGCAAGTACCTTTCGGCGTTCTGTTCATCTGGGGCATTGAAAACCTTGCGGATTTCCGCCGCTACCGCCGGGACATCGTCTTTCCTTGTCACGTAACCACGAGCATTTTGCTGCAAGTGAAATTGACACCGTTGCCACAAGATTCCAGGAAACACAGCATCGATAGCTGCTCGAAGACCCGCATGGTCATCACTGGTAATCATGGTCAGACCATGGAGCCCTCTACGAACCAGGCCTTCTAGAAACGATCGCCAATTTACCTCCGCTTCGCTATTGGCTACTTCTGTGCCCAAAATCTGACGTTTGCCTTCATAATCGACGCCTATGGCCATCAGTAGGGACTGTTTGACCACTTTCGAGCCTACACGCACTGATTCATATGTAGCGTCGAGCACGAGATACTGTATTTGTCCTACCGGCGAGGATCGCCAGGATGTTGCCTCTTCATCCAGCTCCTTCGCCAATCGACTTACCTGTGAGGAGCTCACCTCGGTGCCGCATAGGATTTCTACGATATCTGAAACCCGTCTAGTACTGACCCCTTTTACGTACATCTCGGCTATCGCAAGTTTTAAGGCTCGTTCACTCCGAATACCCTTTTCGATACAGCTGGGATAGAATTCCAGTCCGCGGACTTGAGGTATCTTGAGTAATACCTTCCCGGTAGCCAAAGCCAAGGTTTTGTTCTTAAACCCGTTGGCGTAGCCCATTCGATCTTCGGTCCGCTCATAGGGTTCGGCCTGAAGGGTTTTGGCTCGCTCAAGTTTCATTGCTTCGTTCACTACCTTTTCTATCACCTTAGAAAATTTACTGTCTTCCTTGGTGGCTAACATTTGGATCACTTGCTCTAAAAGTGTATACTCTGATTGGTAGGCCATCGGGCTCTCCTTATGGTTTGTTTCGTCACTTACCATTTGAGCCTGATCGGCCTGCTTTCTTCAACCTAATTTACAGAAAGAATTGTACACCAACGATTTATACCCGGTTAATAAACCATTTTTCCCAGACCTAGCCCTTTCTGAATTTAGATACAAGCATTAAAATTTCGTTGGTTTTCTCCGACTGAATTTGAGGATCTCCGCTACGGATTGCCTCCATAACACAGGTGTCAAGATGGTTTTGAAGAATGAGTTCTTCAACTTTTCGCAGGGCCGAACTAATAGCGCTTGTCTGGGTAAGGATATCAATACAATAGCGCTCGTTTGCGATCATATTGCGAATACCACCAATCTGGCCTTCAATGCGTTTCAAACGCATATCTAGGTCTTTTTGTTTTAGTTCTGTCATGTTAGCTCCTAAAAAAATATACCCTACCAGCGTATAGTTTGTCAAAATAACAGGCTTGTATACCAAAGGGGGGTATGGTATATTGGCAGTGAAGGAGAAAATTATGCATGGATTAGTAATCGGTCCCTTCGGGATGCTGCTCGGCATGGTGATTGTTTACCATGCTGCATCACTCCTTTGGAATTCTCTCCATACAAGGAACTGGAAAAAGCTGACATGGCAAAGCTCTGCTTCGCTCGACGAAGAACATAACACAGGACAGGTTATTCAGGTTTTTAGATTAGCGAAGCGACGCGGGGGGAAGGTAAAAGTATCCGATGTTGTTATAGCCCTTGGTATCACCCCAAAAAAAGCAGAAAATTTGTTATTGGAAATGAGCGACGGATACCACGTGGTTATGGACGTGGATTCTGATGGGCACATGATTTTCACAATCCCAGACTTTTTGGTTGGAAAAAAAGGTTAATGTAAAATCCTTTCGTAGAGCGTAAAAAATCTGTAACTACTTAGCCCAGCGAAACCACCCCCGCTTTGAACCCGTATTGCACCCTCCAATATAGGGCATACTGTACAATCTTTTGCGCATCGATCATCATCACGTCCAACAAGGGATTTGATTCGTGGGCAGCGATGCTTGGTGATGAGGTAATGACGACAGCTTTGCTGGATCGCCTGCTGCATCATGCACATATATTTTCTCTTGATGGTGTTTCGTACAGAATTTCACAAAGGAAGGAGAGATAATTTTTTTCTCCAGGTGGGTCCCTTTTGTTTTCCAAAAAAGGGGGGAATTTAGCTTGCCATTTCCACCTCCCCAAATAGGTTGTCTAAATGCTTGAACAGAATGATTAGGATAAATTTACCCAGCTTATTGAGATGACTCTCAATAAAGCAATGTAACTTGACCGTACAAAGGCTATTGAAACTCCTCACTATAAGAGAACCAATGATTGGATTGGGTACACCAGCGGTGCTTAAGAAGAATACAGTGCTGTTAGTAAATGGAATGACGCTGCGGAACCAGCTGCATGTGGCCCTTGGATTACGCGGAGAATACTGGTCTCCGGCAATTTAATGTGATTTCCTCCACTTGTTCTGGTTACTAGCAACCTAGCCGGTGAGCCCTATGCTACTGTGACCTCATCTGCAAGGTACACATCCTGAATCGCATGGAGTAGGTCAATTCCTTGGTCGGTGGGACGTTGAAATGCCTTGCGCCCGGAAATAAGGCCCATGCCACCGGCACGTTTATTGATTACAGCAGTTCGAACCGCGTCCTTTAAATCATCATCACCCGAGGATGCACCCCCGGAGTTTATCAACCCGGCGCGTCCCATGTACCCATTCATGACCTGATAGCGGGTTAAATCAATGGGATGGTCGGTTGCAAGCCTGGTGTACATACGCTCATCCAATTTTCCGTAAGAAGAATCTCCCATGTTGAGGGCTTTGTACCCACCATTGAGTGTAGGTACCTTTTGTTTAACAATATCCGCCTCGATGGTCACACCCAAATGATTGGCCTGACCCGTCAGATCTGCTGCGGTGTGGTAGTCTTTCCCGCCGGTTACGAACCCCTGATTACGGGTGTAGCACCAGAGAATAGTAGCCATCCCCAATTCGTGGGCTCGATAAAACGCTTTTGCTACCTCAATTATTTGCCGGTTGGATTCTTCAGATCCGAAATAAATGGTAGCGCCGACTGCAACTGCCCCCATATCGTATGCCTGGTCCACTGTCCCAAACATGATCTGATCATGACTATTGGGATAACTTAACAGCTCATTATGGTTGAGCTTTACTATGAAAGGTATTTTATGGGCATACTTTCGAGCAACCGAACCTAAAACACCAAAGGTCGAGGCTACCGCATTGCAACCACCCTCAATCGCAAGACGGACGATGTTCTCTCCGTCGAAGTACGCCGGGTTAGCGGTAAAGCTGGCGCCACCGGAGTGTTCAACACCCTGGTCTACAGGCAGGATGGATAGGTAGCCTGACCCTGCCAGCCGGCCATGGGAAAAGAGGGTTTCGAGACTGCGGAGTACCCGGGGAGAACGATCAGAAATGGCCCACACACGGTCGACAAAGTCCGGACCGGGAAGGTGGAGCTGCTCTTTGGATACGATGGGTTGATGGGTTAAAAGGTCCTGTGCATCCTTACCAAGGATACCTTCAATATCGATAGCCATATTAATTTCCTCCTGCCGCCTCATGGAGGGCGACGTGAATACTGGTACGGGTACCTGGGTCTATCCCCTTCGGTACATCTGGGAGGTTATACTGCGCACAACCTCACTTTAACGATTGTATAACCCGTTCAAGTTTTTGACGGATCTCCTCTGCGATCGGGATAATGCTCTCATTGTTCACCGCCCCCATGGAGCTGACCGGGTCGACGGCGGCTATTTCAATATATCCTGCCTCCCTTTCCTGAACGATGACGTTGCAGGGAAGCAGGGTGCCGATCATATGTTCTGCTTCAAGTGCCCGGTGGGCGTAGGGCGGATTACAAGCACCGAGGATCCGATAATTGTGGTAATCAATGTCCAATTTCTTTTTCATGGTTGCCTTGACGTCGATATCGCTTAAAACGCCGAATCCTTCCGCCTGGAGGGCACGGGTTACTTCTTCAATACTTTCGTCGAAGGGCCGGTTCAGGGTAGTTGAGATGTAATACGCCATAGCTTCTCCTTAAGGTTCTTTCAAAAGACTTTTACAATTGGCTCCCTTGGTTGATCTTGTTATTGTATTTTCAACTGGTGGTTTGCACCGACTGAGAACCTCTTAGTTTTAAGGTACTTATCTTCGGCGGAAATGTACAATTTTTGTAGTGCACGAAACCTTGTAAAATTGCTCTCCGCTCCACCCTCTGTAGTGTGATGTGATGCCAGGGCCACTCCCAGTGGCGGGTTCTACCGGGTTTTACAAGGTTTCGTGTACTATGTACAATTTTGACTGTGAGGTGCACAAGCAGCATCAATCGAGGTAGGAACAACCGGCTGTTATACCTAGATATCTACAGGTGTCAAATAGCGCCGAAATTTACGAAAGAATCGGCGTTTAGTTTTACGAATTCTTCCGTTTAGTTTTCCTTTTCCACCCCTCCTTTTTGCAGTAATTGAAAGTCCTTCAGACGATAGCTGTTGCCATCAATGTTGAAGATGTGTGAGCGGTGGAATAACCGGTCTAAAATTGCAGTAGTCGCCATGTGGTCGTTGGCGAAGATGGTTGCCCAGTCTTTGACTGACCGGTTGCTGGTAATGATGACGGATCCCTTCTGGTAGCGAAGGTTTACAAACTGAAAGAATAGGTGAGTTTCCTGACGATCCATCGCCTGGTACCCAAGCTCATCCAGAACCACCAGTGCATTTTTACTGTATGCTTGGCGGCGTTGTCGGGAAATAGGGGTATCACTTCGTCGCTTCAACTGGGAGAGCAGTTCTTCGACGGTATAGTAAATCACGCTATAGCCCAGCTCAACTGCTTTAACAGCAAGGCCAGTTGCCAGATGGGTCTTGCCCACCCCCGGAGGACCGAAGAACAGAAGGTTTTCCTTCTGCCTGATGAAATCGCAGGTGGCGAGAAAGTCCACCTTGTGTTTTTCCACCGACGGTTGAAACATGTAGTCGAAGTTCTCCAGGTACAGTCCCTTGGGCAGACCGGAGATCTTCATCGAGGTGGCAATCCGTCGCTCCTCCCGGGCATCCATCTCCACCGACAGCACCCTCTCAAAGAACTCTAACGGATTCTGCTTTTCTCGAATCGCAGAGTCGGTT
>NZ_JNUP01000047.1 GCF_000758165.1 Spirochaeta lutea
GATTAAGCAACCTTTTTTCTGTAAATTTCTTTAAAAGCAGGGCGATCATTAGACTCGGGTAAGTACCGTTTTTCATTCTGCCATTGATCGTTCTGTTCGATCAGCATGGCCGCCGCAAGGCGAAGCAAACTATCGGCATTAGGGAATACGCCTACGACCTTTGTTCGCCTTTTTATTTCTTTCATTTGACGTTCAGCCAAATTTGAGGTTCGTAACTTCCTCCTGTGGTTTTCCGGGATATGAAATACGCTTAATCCCTCCCGGAGATTTTCATCAGCCCACTGGGCAAGACGGGGCTGGGTCTTCTCATACTTTTCTACCAGGCTCTGCAAGTACCTTTCGGCGTTCTGTTCATCTGGGGCATTGAAAACCTTGCGGATTTCCGCCGCTACCGCCGGGACATCGTCTTTCCTTGTCACGTAACCACGAGCATTTTGCTGCAAGTGAAATTGACACCGTTGCCACAAGATTCCAGGAAACACAGCATCGATAGCTGCTCGAAGACCCGCATGGTCATCACTGGTAATCATGGTCAGACCATGGAGCCCTCTACGAACCAGGCCTTCTAGAAACGATCGCCAATTTACCTCCGCTTCGCTATTGGCTACTTCTGTGCCCAAAATCTGACGTTTGCCTTCATAATCGACGCCTATGGCCATCAGTAGGGACTGTTTGACCACTTTCGAGCCTACACGCACTGATTCATATGTAGCGTCGAGCACGAGATACTGTATTTGTCCTACCGGCGAGGATCGCCAGGATGTTGCCTCTTCATCCAGCTCCTTCGCCAATCGACTTACCTGTGAGGAGCTCACCTCGGTGCCGCATAGGATTTCTACGATATCTGAAACCCGTCTAGTACTGACCCCTTTTACGTACATCTCGGCTATCGCAAGTTTTAAGGCTCGTTCACTCCGAATACCCTTTTCGATACAGCTGGGATAGAATTCCAGTCCGCGGACTTGAGGTATCTTGAGTAATACCTTCCCGGTAGCCAAAGCCAAGGTTTTGTTCTTAAACCCGTTGGCGTAGCCCATTCGATCTTCGGTCCGCTCATAGGGTTCGGCCTGAAGGGTTTTGGCTCGCTCAAGTTTCATTGCTTCGTTCACTACCTTTTCTATCACCTTAGAAAATTTACTGTCTTCCTTGGTGGCTAACATTTGGATCACTTGCTCTAAAAGTGTATACTCTGATTGGTAGGCCATCGGGCTCTCCTTATGGTTTGTTTCGTCACTTACCATTTGAGCCTGATCGGCCTGCTTTCTTCAACCTAATTTACAGAAAGAATTGTACACCAACTTCCGTAGAGCCAACCAACCCCGGTGGTCACACTGACTACAAAGGCAGAATGCGCGCTGGGGATCCCGCCGGCTGTTGTTAGATACCTAGGCTCTATCCGGCCATCGCGAATAGAATA
This sequence comes from Spirochaeta lutea, assembly GCF_000758165.1. Lineage (NCBI taxonomy): Bacteria > Pseudomonadati > Spirochaetota > Spirochaetia > Spirochaetales > Spirochaetaceae > Spirochaeta > Spirochaeta lutea. Next base: position 1,418 of record NZ_JNUP01000047.1, read on the forward strand.
CACAACAAACTTAAATAGCTGACATGATAGTTGGATGCCAGCTGCGATGATAAGGGCAAGTCCGGGAAACATAGTATTGTCATTCATAGTACCCGAAGAATAGCCTCATCCAGGTTTCTCTGCAAGTTTGGTTGGCGCATCAATCATCGATTCTCGATATAACGTCCAGATTTCAAGCTCTGAAAGGAACACCTCATAATCAATTTCAGCCTGTTGAATTCGATCGCGATATAATTGGGCGTAGGTGTAATCACCCTGAGACGCTGATTCCTCCAACGACCGTAATCTTTCGGCGTTTCTTGATTGCAGTTCCAGGAGCGCCTTATACCGATGGATCGCGTGTTGGTATTCATGCTCCCTGACAACCCTGCTTTCTGAGATCCGCTCCTGCTCAGCTCTATACTCGTGAAAAACCAACCTCTCCTCCCAATTAAGATCCAACACATCCATACGCCGTCGTCGGTCCCAGGGGGTCCAAGCCAGGGAAACGCTCAGAATCAGGGGCTCGTACCAGAGTTCCGGCGCGATTCCCTTCCAACTATCACCGTACCCGGTACCCGCAACTGAAAAAGCATTGCTGGAAAGGGAATACCCTAGGGTGATCTCGACAATGGGACTGGAATATCGCTTAGCCTCTAAGCCCTGGTTTAAAACCCGTTGAACTCCTAACCGAGAAAGCGCCAACCGAATTTCATCACTCCTCCGTTCGAATCCTGGTTTGTAATACCCCCCCGGGTTATCAGCTATACGAGGTATTATCCGGAGAAACTCCTCAAACCCAATACGGCGGAACAGCCCTTCACTCTGGAGATAGGCGAATAGGCTGTGATACTCTCGGTTTAACGTGAGGGTCTCAAGCTCAAGTCGCAGCAGTTCCTGACGGATCGCCTCCAAGTTGACCCGGGATGATCCCAGGTCAGCTTGCTTCTCTTCACCGACTTCAATCTCTTGGATCAGGGTTCGCTGCCTCTCTAAATACGCAGTGCGTTCAGATACGATACACCATTGTTGAAACACCCCAAGACAGTCTAGTTGATCCTGGATTGAATCAAGCCCAGCAGAGAGGTTTAATTGATCCCCTCTATATAGGGACTGCCGCTGGGATTCTCCCAGACGGTATGCTCCGGCAAACTGGAGGGGTTGAGTCCAGGAAAAATCACAGCTAATTTCCTGATAAAACCCTCCTTCCTGGTCCGGTCCGGGCAAGGTGATGCCGCTGCTGTGGGAAAGTGTCCCCGTTATTTTTCCTCCGAAGGGGAGATCAATCTGGGAAGAAACACTACCCTTTAGAATGATGTCCCCGGGCAGATACCCACTCCAGGCGGAGATGGGGGATAGGGTCAGTGAAGTACTTCTTAAGCCGAATCTCGGAATTGCGTTTAGTCTTGCGGCATTTGCTTGGGATGCCCGCATTCTTACCCCTTGTGTCGTGAGGCTTTCCTGTTGCCAAATTTCCCAAAAGGTTTCCCAAGTCATAGCCGAACAGGGAAATGTAATGCAGAACCAGCATAGAATTATTTTTTTCATACCCAGTCCAAGACTTCTAAAATGAAATGAATAATTTTCCGTCGTTGCAGAATAATTCTAGCCTCCCCGATAATTCCCGGCGGAATCGGAATCTCAGAGGAGGACTCCCTATGCTTTACAAGAGATGGGATTTCAGCTTCCAAAAAATATACAGGCTCTCCGGCATGGGTATGGGAAGAATCTGCAGGAATGGTAACCACGGTACCAACAATCGGCTCATATTCATTTATTGGCAGAGACTCAAAATGGATAATCACCTTCATTCCCGGCTGTATAGAGACAATCTCTGCTGGAGTAACCTGAATTTGAACCTTTAGAACCCCAGCTATTCCAGGTACCAATTCAAGCAGGGGTTGATGGAGAGCTACCCGATCCCCAGGGTTGAGTTTAAGCATATTATGTACGCGTCCGGTAATGGATGCAGGGATGTTTGCTTCGTTTACCTGCTTCTCCAGAAATGCGATTTTGGCTTGGAGAGATCCTACCTCTTCCTGGGTGTTCTGAATAATCTGGGTAGCCTGGAGAATCCGCTGATGTTCCCATCGGAGCAGATCAAGACTCAGTTGTTCTCGCTGTAACTCCAACCGTCTGATGGTAACCATACTTTGAAGGAGTTGCGGTTTTTCCATCTCGATCGAGAGTTCATATTCAATGGTTCGGATTCCATGGGTACGGAGACGCTTTTCTGCATTGAAATCCTCCCAAAGCACCTGTTCATAGCCCCCGCCTAGATATTGAGGAGCTGCGATTCCGCTCAGGCTATGGAGAAGCACCTGATTAGCATACAAATTCTCAAAGGCAGTCTTGAGCCGCGGTTTTAACTCATTCAGTTGAATCTGCTGCTCTGTAATATTCATGGTGACTAGTATCTCTCCGGCCTCAACCAAATCCCCGTCCTTGACATGCACAGTCTGTACAATCCCTGAGGATCCCGGCGAGATAAGACTTGGATTTGCTACTGGACGGGTTTCTGCAATCCCGTATGCAACATCTTCTACCGAAAATAGGAAAGACCAACCCAAAAGCGACAAACAGAACAAGCAGATTAATAGAATGCCGACCCTGCAGATGATGGGCCTTGAAAGCTCATAAAATTCTCGGCTATGTTTTATGACATCACCAGAGAGAATGTTCATTGGTCGTCCTCACCCTCAACCCCTGAAGTAATGGTGACCTGTTTCTGGCACTCCCATAACCGTCGGTACTGCCCCCCTGGTTTTTGTAGAAGCTCTTGGTGTGTTCCGGTCTCTTGTACCCTACCATTTTCTAACACAACTATCCGGTTACAGTTCTGTACGGTAGTGAGCCGATGAGCAATAATCAAAATGGTAGTACCTACATGACGTAATCCTTCAAGGAACATCTGAAATCCCGATTCAGTTTTGGTGTCCAGGGCGCTGGTTGCCTCATCTAGGATTAAGAGCCGGGGCTTCCGTATCAACGCCCGGGCAATCGCCAGCCGCTGCCGCTCCCCGCCGGATAATTTCGCACCACGGTCCCCGACCTCGGTAGCGAATCCATCAGGCAATCCTTGAATGAAGGGTAAGGCCTGAGCCATAGTACAGGCATAGAGCACATCGCTGATATGGGGCTTTTCTAAGCCGATGATGAGATTATCCATAATCGTACCGGAGAACAGCATCGGATCCTGGGGCACATATCCGATTTGCCTACGTAGTCCTTGGGAGTCAAAAAGTCGACTGTCCCGTCCGTCAAATAGCAGTGTTCCCTGGGAGGGCGTGTACATCGTAAGAATGAGTTTGACGAGGGTGGACTTACCGCTCCCGCTCTGTCCCACAATTCCGACAGTTTCACCAGATTCAATTTCCAAGGAAAAATTCTGCAATGCAATATTTTTCACCCCATAGGAGAAGGATACATTTCTAAATGAGATCGCACCGAAAAGGGTTTCTGACTCGGAGATTGGCGAAGGAGGATTCCCAGATACCATGGGTCTTTTCCGCCGTATCTCCTTCTCGTCTGGGAGCTCCAGGATGGAAAGCAGTCGTCTAGCAGCAACATTTGCACCCTGCAACTGAGGTTGAAGCAGAAGTAACCGCTTAATTGGCCCGATAAAATATCCCAGTAAAGCATTGAAACTAATGAGCTGGCCAATGGATATCCGCCCCTGAAGGATTAACCATCCACCTACCCAAAATAAGAGAACCTGTGAAACAGCCTCAATAGCCCCCAATAACCCTCCTTGGGTTATACCCAGTACATCAAGGGTGAATTCCTGTTTTAATGACGCCAACACCCGTTGTTCTGCTTGCTCATACATGGGGTCTTCATAACCGAAGGCTTTAATGTGAAAAATACCGGATAAACTCTCCACCAAGTGGGTATGCTGAGCTGCATGAAGGGACATGGCTCTGGTATTATTTCGGGTGAAGGGCTTTCGATACAGAATTACAACCAGGGCAAAAAACGGAAGGGATGAGACACTGAGCAGGGTGAGCAAAGGGCTTTGAAGGAACAGGAATATCCCAACTCCCAGGATCATCAAGCTGTCAATACATGCAGATAGGGTCAGTCCGGACAACACCTCCCGTATTTTGCGTCCATCCTCCAATCGGGTTAGTATCTCGCCGACCCTCCGCTTATCAAAAAAAGACTGGGGCAGAAATAGAACCTTTTTGAAATATAGCAGGGCAATAGAAAGATCCACCCTGCTCCCCAGATGGCTCAGCGTGTATTGACGGATCCCATTGAGGATATTCTGAACCAACACCAGAACAATCATACCCCCGGAGACTATATGAAGGGTCCGTTGCATATGACCACCGACAACCGAGTCAATGATGAATCGGATGTATAGGAATTGAGTAATACCGAAGAGTATCAAGGCAAAGGAGGCAATAAACACCTCCACAAACTCGCGTTTGAAAGGTTTCAGAAGAGACATGAACGCTATCAGAGGAGTTGAGGCTTTCCCCTTGGCAATGAAGTTTGGGCCCGGTGCAAGAATAATGAATGACCCGGTCCATATGGCTGAAAGCTCCTCCATGGATAGCTTCTTCACACCTTCGGCTGGATCTGCTACCCGTATCGAACCCTTGGATATTCTCAGAACAACCATAAAGTGGAACTGCTCTCCCTGTTGTACATGGAGGATGGCAGGCATCGGAGTGTGGCTCGGCAGTCTCTTATCCTGGGAGAACAGCGCGTGGGCGGTGAACCCTAACACCTGGGCAGCCTGGAGCATACCGGCAAAACTAGTGCCCTGGGTATTGGTACCGGCAATTTCACGGATCATCCCTATACTAGCAGAAAGTTTGTAGTATTTGGAAATCATCGCCAAACAGGCTGCACCGCAGTCCGTTTCATCAAGTTGAGAAATAAATCGTAACCCCACCCTGTTCCCTCCCTGCTCATCCTCATACAGCCTGGTTTATTCCCTGGTCGTCATCGGACCAGGAGTTCCCGTCTATACAATGGTCTATTGGGAGAACTGTTCCATTATGTCGCGGACATAGATGATTTCACCAGCCCGATTGAGAAAAGCCCACCCATCTCGGGTGCCCGTGGAGTAATCTTTTTCCATTATGGAAACCCACCCGTGTTTATAGACGGAAGGGTAGCCGCCGAAGGTATCGTAAATTTCATTGGTAAAGATGAATCCTTCCGGTAGATACTGGACAATCTGTCCGGACGTGTCCCAGAACCCTAGAATTAACTCTCCGTTCACCGAACCCTGAAAACTTGCGACCCCTTCCTCAAAAGCACCGCCGATGGCAGAAAAAGGAGAAAGAAACCCCCGGCTTCCGTCCCGATGCAAATAGAGAGTTCTGGAATTCCAGGGCTGGGGGGCAACTCGGTCCGTACTTCCTATTGCATAGACATAGCCGTCACCGCTGACCCTCTGGCTGTTCATGAACCAACGTTCGCCAGGCAGGCGATCACGTATCAGCTTGGGATGAAAACGGATGACAACCTCTCCCCGCGTATCAATGAAGTAGGTGAAGGTATCCTGCTTTACCTGAGCCAGTCCAAGATGAAAATCTTCAGCTTCATCCCATACGGGCTCAATGGCCCACTGCCCCGCAGGGTTCAAAAATCCCACCGAATTCCCATACTTAACTCCCACTGCCAACCCCTCGCTGAAGGGCTGGATGTGAAACAGCGCATTCATTTTGATGAGTTCTCCCGATCTGTTCATTAAAACATGATGTTCGGGGAAAAAGGGCTTTGCTGTACCGGCCACACCCTGGGAAAATTCCGTAGTCGACCGATCAAACTCCCTTTGAAAGACATCCTGCCCATTCAAATCAAGAAAAACCACCTTATCGTCGAACATTGATCCATAATCGCGAATGAGCCTGCACAACCCGTCGGAGGGAGGATCAAGCCGCTCTCCCTGCACCTGAAATACCACCTGACCCCTTGAGTCCAATAGTTGCCATGTTTTTCCATCAGGCAGCAAAGCGCTTAGGTATCCTTCCCTGGGGTAACTGAGTTCCGCATATCTCGGCTCAATAATAAGGGTCAAATTCTGATCTAAAAGCCCGACCCTATTGTTGTAAAAAAACCGATGATAGCTTCGCTCTGCATCCTGGGTGAAGATGCTCTGCACCCCGAGAAAAACCAGCAGCAGTACGAGCAGATTTTTCATACGCATCTCTCCTTCTTGTTTCTAGTGTTTAGAGGATTGATCCAGACAAGCAATGCGAGTTCATTGTCACTGTTCACCGGATTCCTTATTGCGGTAGTACTGATCCATGATGTCGCGGACATAGATCACCTCATCTTCCTTGTTGAGAAAGGCCCAACCCTCCCAGGTGCCTGTTCGATAGTCCTTTTCCATTATGGGAACCCATCCATTCTGGTAGTTGGATTTGTAGTCGCCAAAACTATCAAACACTTCATCAACAAAGATGAATCCCTCGGGTAAGACCTGGACTATCTGACCGGTGGTATCCCAGAACCCCCGGGTAAGCTCCCCATCTACCATGCCGGTAAAACTTGCGACACCCTCCTCAAAGTCTCCTCCTATGGCGAAGAAGGAAGACATGAAAACTTGGCTGCCGTCTCGGTAGTAGTAGAGGGTTCTGGTATTCCAGGGTTGGGGTGCTGCCCTATCGGTGGTTCCCAGAGCATATACGTAGCCGTCTCCGCTGACCTTACGGCTATTCATGAACCAGTTCTCGTATGGAAGATCATCAATATGCTTAGGGTTTAAATCTATTACCGGTTCACCCTGGTGATTGATAAAGTAGGTGTAATCAAAGCGGTGAACCAGAGCTAACCCGTTATGGAAATCCCCAATCTCCGTCCATTCCGGCCGGATGGCCCATCGCCCTTGGGCATCTAAGAACCCAGCCCAATTCTCAGGAGTAACCGCAGCTGCCAAACCCTCCTGAAAAGGCCGGATCTCCAGCATGGGTCTCATCTTCAGGTAGGTCCCCTGGAGGTTAATAAGTGTGTATTGTTCACTATCAACGGGGCTGCTCACCGGGGCAAGCCCGTTCCCGAAGGGTCTGGCCGATGGGTACTGCACCCCGAAGGGGTTCCGGCCTTCCAATGTCAGAAATTCAGCATACCGTTGTTTACCCACACCTAGGTTAAAAATAGCGAGAGAAAGGTCATCCCGGACTGGATACAGCCGGATGGCATCAACCTCAAATAAGGTCTGACCATCCAGGGTCACCACACCCCAGGTGGTGTCATTGAGTCGGTAAGTGCAATATCCCTCACTGGGTAGACTCAGCTCCTGATACAGGGGTTCCAGTACTACCTGGAGGTGCTGGTCTAGCAGTCCGGTCTTACCCATATAATAAAACCGGTGGTAATCCCCCTCAGCTGTATCCGGGAATACTCCCTGTAATCCGAAAACAATCCAGAATATAAACAGTATGGTCTTCATGGCCTGTTATTTCCCCGGATCGGCACTGATGGATCCCAAAAGTCGAAGTCCTGCCAGTTTAGGCCCCCACGCTGCCATGACCGCTTCATCTCACTCAGGCTGGAATAAACCTCCACATGCTGTCCACGATCACGCGAGGGACTATCGTACATGTACCCGAAGGCCGCAACGAGAACCGATCCGTCCCTGTTTACCCGGATAGCGGCCGCATGACCACTAGCACCCTTTGTTGGATCGGTCGCCAGGACAACATTCCATTTTCCGACAGCAGGTTTTGAACGTAGGGCATTTTCAGCATCAAGGTAGGCTTCATGACCTTCAACGGTGTATGTCTCAGCACTCCCCCAAATATCCTTGATAGGAATCTTGACTACCTCTTTGAAAAACTCTTCAACATAATTATCGCATCGATGCAGTGCCGGGTCCCAGGTTGAGGCCTCACTATCCAGGTGAAATTCTCTTATCTGGTGAACAACACTCCTTACCTCATAGGTGTAGGGTAAAGTGTGCTGCATGGGCATGTTCAGCTCTCTTCGTCGTTGGTTTTCCCTTGCAATTAAAAGCCGTTCCTGTTCAGGGGTTAATTCTTCGGGACGTTTCCTACTCCCCGTTTCCGGCAAAGTCGGAGAGAAATCCTTCGTTTTGGTTTTGACGCCGGTGGTATAGCCTGTTTTTTGGGGCTTGGGGGATTTAGTACCCCCTGAGGTTGGACTCGAACCGCTTAGGTCTTTCTTTTTATCCTGAGCGGCTGCCTGGCTGGTGGGTGAGGTTTTATTCGGTCTCGCCTTGCCTCCGGCAATCGCGGTTGAGGTAGGTTTATTTTTCGTCTTGGGCGGGGGAACGGATCGAACTGCGTAGGGATTTGTCTTTGTTTTTGAGGTCGTCGCAGCCATGGTTTTGGTCGGAGTGGTTTTTGCTTTGGGCCCAGGACCGGCGCTTGCTCCGGGATCCTTCTTGGGGACTTGAGGTTTCTGTGATTTAGTACCACCGTTGTTTGCCTTTGTACGGATTTGTTGCATTTTGGTTACGGATGTGGGCCGAGATGCTGTTGAGTAGCTGGAAGGTGAAGTACGGGCAGGGGTGGTTTTACTGGTAGAAGTCCGGTTGTAGGTTGATGGGTTTCCGTATCCGCCTCCCCAGGTCATGAGCTGTTCAGGGGTAAGCTCAGTAATACCCTCAAGTTCTAACTGGGATCCGAAGTACTTCATGGAGTGCTTCCTCCTTTTTTATTGTCTGACCGAAGTCAGGGGTACAGGGGTGTTGTTTCTGTAGTGCAACCAGAATCAGAATCTCCATGTTCTGGAGGGTGATGGAGTGATGAAGGGTGAATCCGGGCAACCCGGTGAGAACCTCCTCGGTCGACTCGATCTGCCAACGCTGTCCAGTAAGCCGTGGTCCACGGAGGAGTCCAAGTATTATCGTCCGGGCTCCGGAGGTTGCAATCTGATTCAAGGCGGTGTGGATGTCAGTAGCGTATTCCAGCCACCCGAGGATGATAATTTGGAACACATCGGGATGATAGACTTGGAGGGTCTCTAAGCAGGCGGCTTCAGCACTTACCTGCAGGGTATACTCCGGGTAGCTATCCAGTAGCTCATCGCCAGCCCAATCGGCACCCCAAATGAGGGCGGGGATGTCGTTATCTACCCACGGAAGAAGCTGCCGCAGCAACTCAGCTAATTCCGTTCTGGTTGGGTGTTGCGGGGGTAGCGAGGGCAGGCCAGCCTGGGCTGATAGATGGAGATTGGGAGCTAATCCATTGAGGACGGCCTTGTACATCCGAAGATGCTCCGATCCCGCCCGTTGCCAAGACCATTTTTGGGTATCCTCAATGCCTTGAAGTATGAGGGGGCGGAGGGCTGACCAGTTGGAAAGGACATAGTACAAGGTAGTCGCTACCGATTCGGCTGTACTGGCAATTGCTATCCCGTTTTTGCCGGGTTCAAAGTACTCATCCATTCCGAGGCCGGGGGGAGCCATGAGCAAGCAGCCATGCATCAATGCTTCAAGACCAACCAACCCAAAGGGCTCATACCGGCTGGGCATGATCACAACATCCGCCTCCTGGTAGGCTTTTTCTCGAGCGGAGCCGTGGACGAAGCCCATGAATGATACTCGGGGGTAGGCGTCCTCGGGAGGAGGCGGCCCGAACCCGTAGACCCGAAACTGCAGCTCCTCAGAATGATCCGGCCACCGGTTACAGAAGCCGGAGACACCCTGGAGGTAGGCGTCAAGTCCCTTCTGTTTCGAATCCAAGCGTCCGAAGAAGCTGATGACCCGGGGAATCGATCGCGGCTTTGTTTTGAGAACCCCAGCCTCACAGGGTACTGCGCCCAGGGGCATGATGACAGCCCGGGCATTCGGAGAGATGGCGTTTTGCAGTCGCTTCCGGCTGAAAGCCGAGTACACCAGGGTGAGGGTGGCGTGTTCGGCGGCACAACGGTCAATCTTGAGCTCCTGCATCCATTGATCATCCAGGAGTGCCATACCTGAGAGATCAGGCATAGAGAGATGCAGGGAAAAAACCACATTGGGCATACAGTGGAAGGGCATATAGGTTTGCCGGTCATTACAGTGAATAATGTCTGGACAAAACTCCTGAAATACCGGAATCATCCGGGAAAGCAGGGAGAAGCCTGCTTCAAGCACCTCTCCCTCGGGGGTGAAGGTGGGAAAAACCGGTCTGCATGCAACATGGAAGTCTATGAACCCCGAGGGAGGAGGCCCCTCCGTCTCGCAGCTTGGGTCGGTATAATCCAGGAGAAGGATCTTTACCTGATGGCCGAGGTGCCGGAGAGCTTGGGTCAGCTCTCTGACAAACTCCCCCAGACCGCCGATCTGCCGGCCGGGGTCTTCGGTGGTGACCATGAGTATACGCAGTGGTTTGCGGGGTTCTAGGCTCATACCTTATATATCCAGATTTTTTTTCACGGTGCTTCAAAGTTGTGATTTTTTTAAGTTTTTTTTTTTGCATACATGACAGGCAGGATCCGAGGCAGAACAAGGAGAGGTCCCACCCGGGGTGGTGTCGCCGAGGTGAGGGGCTGTACCCTAGCAGGCTGGTGAAACCGGCCAGGAGGCGGTTCCCGGTCTACGCTGGGATATTCAGCATCATTGCAGGGCTCGCTCACAACGGAAGGGTTTCTTCGGAGGGCTCCGGTACTTGGAACGCTCCCCCAGGCGCCAAAAGGGAGGTCAGAGCGGGCGACCCGGCTACACGGCCGGGCCTGGAGTGTTGGGACATTGGAATCCCCTTAAACAACCAAATAAGTGCCCAGACAACTAGGAGAGGGAGTTCTCCCGGGCAAAATTCGCGAACGCAGGGCCTAGACGCTCCATGGCCAGCTCAAGATCTGCCTCGTTGTGAGCGAGGGAGAGGAATGTACCCCGATGGGGAGCAAGGTAAACGCCCTGGGAAATACAATGCCGACTCAGGGAAGGATTGAGCAGCCCCTGGGGATCGCCAGCGATCCGGATTGAGGGAACCGCCGGAGGACCGGTTATGGAGAGGGACAGCCCCGCCTCACCGGCAATCTCATGCAGTCCCCGGCGAAGGGACTGCCCTCGGAGTTGGAGGATCTCCATGTGATTTTGGGATCCCAGGGTTTCCAGGGTCCCCAGGGCTGCGGAGATTGAGGCGGTATTGACGGGATGGAAGAACTCCCGGGGAATTCGGCTGCCGGCTGATTCCAGAGCCTTGGTTCCCAGGAGCACCCCCATGGGCAGACCGTTTGCCAGGGTGGAGCCTAAACAGATCAAATCCGGGTGGGCGCCGAAGTAGGCATGGCTCCCATGCAGACTCAGCCGCAGGGTTGTATCAAGATCATCCAGAATAAAGAGTGCCCCTTCCTGCCGGCAGAGGGATTCTACCCGGGTGTACCAGGTTCCGTGGGGCATTACCGCGTGATCCGATGCGGGTTCCAGGTAGGGCGGCAGAAGTACTGCGGCGATTTTACCCCGATGACGCCGGAAAAGCTCTTCCAGGGCGGGTTCATCGCCGTAAACCAAGGTTTGGATCTGATCCGGGCCTAGGAGATTCAGGGGAAAGGTCCTCTGTCCGCTGAGGCAGAATGGGTAGGCGGTTTGCCGGGAGTCTCGGGGTAGGAGGATGAGGCGTTTACCGGTTTCCTGCCGAGCTAGGGCAACGGCCGCTTCCACTGCGCTGGTGCCGTCATGGGTTATGGCCGTCCAGGTTGTCCCCTGGATTGTTTCTGTCAATTTCTGGGCGAGGGTGATTGTAAGGCTGGACGGTTCGGGAAGACGGTCCAAGCAGCCGGCTTCAAAGGCATCCGAAGGGCTCCCCCCTGCCCGACTGGCGGCCTTGGGGGTGTCGCTTTTCACCTCGCCCCGGAGCGCCCCATCCGGATTCTGCAGCCCGGTACACGGCTGGTAAAACCTGGTACCCCCGAAACCGAGGATAGCGGATCCCTCCCCGCTGGTAAAATCGATGTAATCCTTGCCGGTGGTATCCTTGAAACGGCAGCCCGAGGCGCTTGTAATGATGAGGGGATGGATACTGAGCCCACTGAAATTTGCGGCCGAAAGACCGTTAGGTAGGGGATTCCCATTCTCCTGAGCCCTGGATTGCTGAGAAATCCCGGGGGTTCCCAGAGCATCATCCCCCCTCTTGGTCGGGTTAGCCCCGGATACGGGGTTTGGTTGGACGGTGTGGTGCGGGGGCACCTGGGGCCTTCGGCTGTTCTGCATCCGATCCTCCTTGAACCCGAATCGCCGAGCGGTTCAGGGTTCGCCCGGGGGCATACCTCTATTGTTACACAGTTTTGACGGGCTTAACAGGGTTGGAGAAAAAAACTTCCGAGTACTCCGGGAGGAGAAGCAGCACGCCCCGGGCCACGAAATGAATTCGACCCGGGGCGGCATTAATAGGTTCCAGGGACAGCCATGTGCCCCTTCGTATCGGTTTTCGGCGGTTTTGCTTAGAATCCCAGCACGAGGATTCCCCCGGGCTGAAGGTCCATATCCACCGTCTCCGGACTGGACATCTCGATGCCTGCCCGGTCGGTGAGGAGGATTTGGCTGTCCTGGGGAGAAAATCCGAGTGTATCAGAACCCACGGATAGTTTGCGGGAAACGCTTGCTAGGCTTATGACTACTAGGGTGCTGTCGGCACTGCTTGTCCGACGTACCATGAGTACACTCCCGGCTGTTGACACTACCTGCCAATCTCCCCTGCGAAGACTCTCCCGCTCCGACCGCAGGGCGGTAAGCTCCCTTACCAGATTGAGAAGGGATGCCGGGTCGGCTTCCTGGTCCGCGACGAGGCTCCACTCCAGGGGCTGGCGGTGTCTTCGGTCCTCATGGCTCTGACCGGCATACTGATCTGCATCGGCCTGCCCCACCTCGTTCCCGTAGTAGATAAAGGGTGTTCCCACGCCAAGTAATTGAGCCGCGGTTACAGCACGCACCATCTGAACCGAGTGACGGCTGCCGGGACGTATAACCACATTATCATGGTTGGAGAGGAAGGTGCCCATGCGGGCTTCCGGGTTCAGGGACTCTACCGCCCAGGAGAAATGACTGTTAATCATGGCGATATTCCGGTCGTTGAGAGCATACGCCGATGGAAAATCCAGGGTCATGTGGAAGGCTGTTTTTTGGTCTTTCACCATGTAGGATTCGAGGCTGGAGCGGTCACTGGTCCAGTTCTCCGCCACCATCATCTTATGCAGGGGCCGTCCCTGGCCGTCGGTATGGCTGCTGTAGGCATCCAGAATCTGGGAACGCAGCGCCTGGTAGTACCGGAAGGTTTCAGCCTGGTCTTCATAGCCGCCCCGGATCATTCCAGGATCCTCGTACAGGTATTTCACTGCATCTACCCGCATACCGTCAAATCCCCGATTCAGCCAGAAAATCGCCACATTCGTCATGGCATCTTTGGCAGCCTGATTGCGGTAGTTTATATCAGGCATCCCCGACCAGAATACACCGTAATAGTAGCTGCCAGCAGCGTATTCATGGAGTACCTGCTGACCCCAGGGACCGCTTCCTGCCTGGGACGTATCATGCCAGACAAACCAGCCATCCTTGCCATCCCGTCCCTTAGCCGAATCCTGGAACCAGGGATGCTTGTTCGAAACATGGTTCGGTACAAAATCGAAGATGACCCTAATACCGCGGTCATGGGCCTGGGCGAGAAGGTGATCTACATCGGCCAGGGTGCCAAACCGAGGATCAACCCGGTAATGATCCGTAGTATCGTACATGTGCAGATTGATTGCCTCGCTGGCACTTTCAAAAAAGGGTGACAGCCAGAGAGCGGTTACACCCAAATCGGCCAGATAATCCAGCTTCTCAGTAATACCCGGGATATCCCCTACCCCGTCACCGTCCGAATCGTTAAATGCATTGACCCAAATATGGTAGAACACTGCATCCCGGTACCAGTCCCGGGTGTCGGATCCAAGACTGGTTTCTGCTACCGGCTGGATCTGCTCAAGATCCTCAAAGGTTTCCGGAGACGGTGAGGTGTGGAACTGAAATTCATCCCCGGCAGGCTTATCTAAGCCGGGGGTGACGCATCCCCCCAGAAAAGCCATGACCCCGAGAACCAATAGAACCGCCCAGATATCGGCGGTCCCCCGTTTGAGATTGTTCATGTGTACCCCCTTGTACGGGATTACCATACATGGGATCGGCGCTTCTATCCAGCCCCCAGCACTTCTATCCAGCCCCCAGCACTTCTATCCAGCCCTTGGTGCTTCTATCCAGCCCTTGGCGGTGACCGCTAGCTCCATCACGGAATCCGCGTCGACACGCCTGCTGTTCTATCCATTAGTTGCTGCTTTGGGGAATCGGGGTAGGCATCCGTGGCTTCTCGCCCCCAGGCCCCTTCCCGCCAAAAAAAAGCCCCGCTGCCATGAGCGGGGCTTTGTATACCACCGGCTTGAGCCGGTATCAATCGTTTCGGGGTGGCGGGTGGTTAACCGGCCCGCTGTTCCCGGTTCATATTGAAACTGTCCTTCCTCCCTGGCTTGGCACTCTTTCGTCCCTTGGACGGATACGGACGGTCATTCCAGGATTTCTGCTTTTTTGAGCGTCTGGGTTGTTTCGCCCCGCTCTGGTCGGATGAGGTTTTCTGTACAAGAATGGGCTGGCCCTGAATTTGCATGGTCGCCATTGCCTTGGGCAGATCCCGAGCGAATTGCTGATCCACCTCGAGATAGCTGCTGCCATTCGAAATGCGGATCTTCCCGACCTCAACCCGGTCTTGGGGGAAGCAGTTGTTCAAAATACCGATGATCCGGGCGGGAGTAAGGCCATCAGCGGCACCAAGGGGCATGGTGAAGCCTTGGAATGTGGAGTTCCGGTTTTCCCGGGGTGATTCGAATGGCCGATCGCCCCGACGGCCCCGGCTTGTCCGGTCGCTGGAACCCCGCTGATTGCGGCCTCTGGCTTTGGAATCACCTTCCTGGACATTCAAATCCTCTGAATCCGCATAGTGGTGCTGAAGCCGCCCCAGCTCTTCCTGGGCTAGGCGCGCGATGAGGGTGCGCCGGTCAAGGGACTCAAGGCGTGATTCGAAATCCGAGAGCATTAGTTCGATGTCCGGCGAAATCTCCAGGGGTTTTGCCAAGGATTCAACCATGGCGTCCATCCGAGCCACGATAATATCCTTACCTACGGGGATCGGAATCCTCATAATCGGCCTGCCCATACCGCGTTCAATAGCACGGAGCCGCCCGAATTCCTTACTATGAATGATGGAAACACAGACCCCGTCCTTTCCGGCGCGCCCGGTCCGGCCGCTGCGGTGAACATAGGTTTCGGGATCATCGGGGAGCTGGTAATTAATCACATGGGTGAGCTCGTTGACATCCAACCCCCGGGCTGCCACATCGGTAGCCGCCAGAATCTGGAGACGGCCCGAACGGAAGCGTGCCATGGTCTGATCGCGCTGGATCTGGCTATGGTCACCGTGCAGACTCTCGGCATCGTAGCCGTCCCGTACCAGATGATCACAGACCTCCTGGGTCTCCCGCTTGGTTCGGCAGAATACGATCCCGTAGATGTCCGGATGAAAATCAAGGAACCGGCGCAAGGCGGCGTAGCGGTCCCGGGCTCTGGCAACCATGTACTCGTGGCGGACGGTTTCCGCCCCCTTCAGCCCCTTGGAAGCGCCCTCCTGGCCGGTTTTAATGGTCTGGGGATCCTTCATGTAGGTGGCGGCAATACGGGCGATGTCGTTGGGCATGGTAGCGGAGAACAGCAGGGTGGTCCGGCTTGCAGGGGTCTGGCCAAGGATAACATCGAGATCATCCTTAAAGCCCATATTGAGCATCTCATCGGCCTCATCCAAAACGAGGAATTCCAATGCGGATACATCCAGGGCGCCTCTACCCATGAGGTCGATTACCCGGCCGGGGGTGCCTACCACAATCTGGGCACCGGCCCGGAGCGCCCGGATCTGGGCAACGATACCCGCACCTCCGTAAATGGCTGCAACCGAAAGCCCGGGGATGTTAAGGGAGAAGCGTTCCAGATCCCTGGCGATCTGCAGGGCGAGCTCCCGGGTGGGGCTCAAAATCAGGGTTTGTACCCTGGGGAGTTCGGGCTTTGCGTAGTGAATCACCGGCAGTCCGAAGGCTGCGGTTTTACCTGTTCCGGTTTGGGCCAGGGCCAGCAGATCCTTGGGCCCCTCTTCCAACAGGGCAGGAATTGCCTGGGCCTGGATGGGTGTAGGTTCAGTGAACCCAAGACCCTCGAGGGCCTGGAGAACTTCGGGCTTCAGCCCGGTCTGAGAAAATGTCATAATCGTCCTTTTGACAGACCGGTAGAATCCCCTTCACCCCAGGGATTGGCGGCCCGCCGCTTATGGTGTAGTTGAGCATCCTGGAAGATACCGGGACTACTCTATGCTGATGTGATTTTTCAGTCTGATTTCATTAACACTGCATCAGGGGGGAAGGTATAAAAAAGATCAGCCGTTATTGGTCCGTAGCATACTCCAGCATACGGTACCTCGGGGCGGAACTTCTACAAACCTCATGGTTCTGGGTGTCCAGAATTCTTATTGTGTGGGCTCCGCTGTATGCCAACCCAAAAAACTTTTGTAATTGGCTCAGGTTTTATCCCACGGATAGGAATAAATGTCAACTCACCCGTGAACCCGGTTCCACCTGAGTCATGCAGAATTCGATAATTTCTTGATTTTTGCTGTTAAAGGGTGCATATTTTAAGGGGGTTGGGACGGCTGTCAAAGGCTTGTACTACCCCGGGGTTCGATTTGAACCGGGTTATACCGGGTGTTGCAATAGAGCCCTGCATGTAAAAAAAAAGCTGCGGTATTTCTAAGCGTGCACTGCTTATGGGAGGGGTTATACCGGAGGAGGCGTTTATGACTAACACGAACTCACATCCGGATTCCCAAGGGATCGCGGTTCTTTCCACTGCTGATTTTATTCTGAGTCTTGAAGCCCTGGCAGCCAATGCCAGTACCGCTACACCGGTAATCCTTGCAGCCTGCTGTTTCCCCGGCGGGGGACTCCGCCGGAGGCTCTCCCGCTTTGACGATCTCCTGAGGAAACAGCGTTTCATAACATCGGGGCTGGGTGAGGTGATGCCGGCCCAGTGTATCTTCGGGCAGATAAGTTCCGATGTGTACATGGCAGCCTGGCGGGATACCAAACAACAGCCCGGAGACCTGGAGCTTGTTCTGGATACCATCCGTGGGCGACTCCTGGAACTTGGGCAGATTAATCCATCCCTCACCCCGGGAAAGTTCCGCCTCGGCTGCGCTCAATATCCCCTCCAGGGGAAAACCGTGCTGGAAACCGCCGATATCCTCACCGGGGCCATTTCCATGTCAGACTTTTCCCTGGATAACATCATATTGAACCAAGAACCCCGGGTCATCCAGCGTCTGTCCGAGGAGTACCGGCTGATTGACCAGCTTCCCATGGCCCTGTCCCACAATTTGCTATACATGGTAGCCCAGCCGGTGATGAATCTCACCACGGGGCAGCCGGTGAGTTTAGAGCTCCTGGCCCGGTGGTTTGATCCGGAAACCGGGTTTGTAAGCCCGGACCACTTCGTTCATATCGCAGATAAGCTGGGATTGAGCGAACTACTTATTGAGAAAAGCCTGTCTGCTGCGGGAGCATTGGCAAAGGTCTTCCAATTACAAAACCTGCCGCTCCCGCTAATGACCATCAATGTAACCATGGCTGATCTGGTCCGGAAGGATTTCTGTCCGTGGTTCTTCCGCCGGGTAGATCACTGGAATGCTCCTGTGGACCGGCTGGGCCTGGAGATATCCGGCAGGGTGGATTCCTGGCCACATTACAGCACCGTTGCCAATTTGCGCACCCTGCAGGAAAGCGGCATTGAAATCATCCTCGATGATTTTGGCAGCGGCCCGAATAACTACGAGTCGGTTTGGTTTCTTCAACCCAGCAGGGTGAAGCTATCCCAGCGTTTCACCCGGGAATTAATCAAGGGAAACCTGGAACCTGATACAGAGCCTGAACACCAGGGGCACTCGCATTTTGAAATAATTCATAGGCTCACTGAAACCATAGGGGTTTCCGTCATTGCAAAGGGTGTAGAAGAAGAAATACAGGTGCAGTCCCTACAGGATGGTGGGTTCATCTATGCTCAGGGAAATTTCTTCAGCGAACCCCTGGATCTGGAAAAGGTCGCAGATTGGGTGGGCAGGCTTTCCCTCCCCGGTGCTGCCGGCAGTCTTCCCGGGGGGATGGAGGATCAAACAGATAGTTTGCTGAGCCTCTTCTCAGACGAGGAACTCTATTAGGAATCGCCGAGAGGAGGATCCCCTGCTGCCCCGGGTTGCCCGTCTGCCCGTTACCGGCAACTTCGTTCCACGCCAGGGGCGTTTTTCGTTAAAATCACCCTGAAGAACATTGACAATCTTCTAGGATTTGATAAGATTTGTCCCATGAATGATTATCGGTCTGAACACTTCAACCTCCACCTCCTAGCCCTACTCCTTTTCTCTGGCTCTGCAGTGGCGGTACGAGGTAGCCGATAGCCTACCTGGGTATTACCAAGCCCGCTGCGGAGAGATCCGGGCGGGCTTTTTTTTAACCCTGTCCGGTACTCCCCGGGCAATCCACGCATCCCCAGGGACGGGTACATTCAAAAGGAGGAAGAAATGGCAAAGTATCGACCCTACCCCCCGGTGAAATTGTCCGACAGGACCTGGCCGGAACGGGTAATCAGCACGCCGCCCCAGTGGTGCAGCGTTGATCTTCGTGACGGGAACCAAGCCCTGGCAACCCCTATGAATATCGATCAGAAAATGAAGATGTTTTCCCTGCTGGTCGAACTCGGTTTCAAGGAAATCGAGATTGGGTTTCCCTCAGCCAGCCAGATAGAGTATGATTTTCTCCGATCCCTCATCGAGAAGGACCTGATTCCCGAAGACGTGACCATTCAGGTCCTGACCCAGAGCCGAAGGCACCTGATTGAGCGCACGGTTCAGAGTCTTAAGGGCTGTAAAAAGGCAATAATCCATCTGTACAACTCCACAAGCGAACAACAGCGGCGGATTACCTTTTCCATGAGTCAACAGGAGATCCTGGACATCGCCATTGCGGGAACCAAGACGATTATTGAACTGCTGCCGGAGCTGGAGGGTACCGAGGTGACTCTGCAGTACAGTCCGGAGAGTTTTACCGGAACCGAATTGCCCTATGCTCTGGAGGTCTGCCAGCAGGTCATTCAAACCTGGGATCCAAAGCTCCGGGGACCGGTTATAATCAATCTGCCCGCCACCGTGGAGCTATCCACCCCGAATATCTATGCTGATCAGATCGAATGGTTCTCCCGTAATTTAGACCACCGTGAACAGATCATTATCAGTCTGCACACCCATAATGACCGGGGTACCGGTGTGGCAGCCACAGAATTGGGCCTCATGGCAGGTGCCCAACGGGTTGAGGGCACCCTCTTTGGTAATGGGGAGCGCACGGGGAATGTGGATATCGTGACCCTGGCATTAAATCTCTTCAGCCAGGGAATCAACCCCGGATTGGACTTTAGCAATCTCCCCAGAGTACGGCAGGTGTACGAGGAATGCACCCAGATGGATGTTCATCCCCGCCACCCCTACGCCGGGGATCTGGTCTTTACCGCGTTTTCTGGCAGTCACCAGGATGCAATTTCCAAGGGGATGGCGTTGGTGGAGGGCAAAACCGAGGCTCTGGGTACCCAGTCCAAGGCCCGGTCTAGCTGGAACCAGGCCTTTGCTGAGAACACTCCCCTCTGGGATGTTCCGTACATTCCCATAGATCCCAAGGACATCGGGCGTACCTACCAGGCCATAATCCGGATTAATAGCCAGAGCGGCAAAGGGGGCGTGGCGTACATCCTTGAACAGGAGTACGGGTTCCGGGTACCCCGGGCGATGCAGCCAGAACTGGGGGCCGCGGCGAACCGGGTCAGCGATTCTCTGGTGAGGGAATTGACAGCCGAAGAAATTTTCACCATCTTCCAAGAGGAATTTGTAAACTGCCGAAGCCCGTTCAGCCTAAAGTCCTATTCTCTCCAGAGAAACGGCAGCCACCAGGTAGCCTTTACCGGGGTTTTGCTCCAGGAGGGGGAGGACATGAGACTCCAAGGCTTAGGCAACGGTCCCATTGATGCCTTTGTCCATGCACTGAAAGAGGCCTTCGGGCTTTCCCTGAGCGTGGCTGAATACACCGAACAGGCCATCGGGGCGGGGAGCGGAACGGAGGCTGCCGCCTTTATCTGCCTTCAAACCGAACACGGGGACCGTATTTGGGGTGTTGGACAGGATACCGACACCTCAGGGGCGAATTTCGCAGCGATCCTAAGCGCCATAAACCGGGGGATTGCCGCAGGAAACACGGCCTTTTCCAGCCTTTGATGCAGTGGAATCTGCCAACGGCTCCGGGCGATATGATACATGAGAGGATCCAGGATAGTGATATATAAAAAGTTGGGGTTGATACTTCTGGTGATGGCAGCCGTTGGCCTTGGCCTGGGGGCTGCCGGGGGTGTCCTGCTGTATCAGAGCTGGAGGTCCCCCATGACCTCCCTAGAACCCAGGGAATTTACCATTGCCCGGGGAGACAGCCCGGAACTCATTGCCAACCGCCTGGTACAAGAAGGGCTGCTCACGAATTCCTGGAGCTTCCGGATTCTGGTTCGGCTCTACGGGTATGCACCGCATATTAAGGCGGGTCGGTATGGAATCCAACCCGGTGACTCCCTTCGGGACTTTACCCAGGATATTGTATCGGGGAATAGCATTCCAGATGATATTACCCTGCGGTTTACCGAAGGGATGAGGGTGGATCAGATGGGTCAGATCCTGGAGCAGGCAGGATTTTCATCGGGCCAGGAATTTAACGCCCTGGCCGTGATGGATGAAACCTGGGAGGACCTCTGGGTCATCCAGGGACTTGAGCCTGGGCAGAGCCTTAACGGGTATCTGTTTCCGGATACCTACCGAATCCGTCCCGGGACGCAACCCCGGAGTATAATCAGAACGATGGTGGAGAATCTTCAGGTAAAACTGCAGAGTCTCGGTATAACCAATCGGGATTACCGGAGTCCCCAGGGGCTTTCGATCCACGAAATACTGACCTTTGCCAGTATTGTGCAGCAGGAAAGCCCCCTGGAAGACATGGAACTGATCGCTGGAGTCTTTGAAAATCGGCTTGAACGCGGTATGCGCTTTGAGTCGGATGCAACGGTCAATTTTATCCTCGGAACCAGCAAGCTCATTCCCACCGCCACGGATATCCGTGTTCAGCATCCTTACAACACCTATCTGAACCGGGGGCTTCCACCGGGCCCTATCGGAAATCCGGGTATTGAGGCTATCCGAGCCACTCTAAATCCCGAACAGCATGACTACCTCTTCTTTTTACACACCCCGGAGGGTGTAACGGTTCCATCCAGAACCTTCCAGGAGCATCTGGCAGCCCGCAGAATCCACTGGGAATAGCCACCAAACCACCGAACCCGGAACTACTCGAAGGGACAGGCAATCAGTGGGTAGTGCGTACCGCCTGCTACCCTGAGATATTCCCGGGGGTAGGGCTTCCGGTAGCAGATGGGATACGATGCGGGGAATTGCATGTCCTGCTCCGCTCCTTGAACCAATAAAAACGGCCCCCGGAACCAACTCCAGGGGCCGATGACTTTAGTACGGGGAATGCCAATTGCGAAGGTCTTTTACAATCGGCTTGAGGTATCCAGGAGTAATCCAGAATCCCCTAAACCCCTATATTCCAGGGCTCATGCCGCCGTGAAGGTCTTCAAGCGGTACATGAACCGGGAAAAACTCCGGTGGGCGAACTGGGAACCGAAGCTGCAGACAGCCTCGGCTGCACCCACTTCGCGCCGGGATTCTTCCTTAAGGTAGTGCCAGTGACGGCAAACCCAGAGGTAGAGTTCGGCTCTACTATGGCCTGGAAAGGCTCCTGCTAATCCCTCCTGATCAATAGCCCTGCTAATAGGCTCGTACACATTCTCGTACCAGGAATATACTGCATCCCTCATGGAGATCTCATAGGGTATACGCTCATTGGTCAGGTATTTATGGTCGCTGATGTGTTGAAGTACCTCATGGTACTGTTCATCGGATGTCAGCTGAAAATTCTCACCCGAAAATTCCGGGGTTCCCAGTACTAACGATTCGAATTCCTTTCGAAATCTGCCTGTTGTTTGTGCCATAACGAACCTCCTTGGTGTTTGGCAGCGAGGGTTACGCGGCGGATCTCCTGATCCTGCGCAACTTCCTTCTATATGGGGTCGCTACTCCTCCCGTTTGGGAGGAAGACCCGGAGATTGAGAACCGTGCCGGCCTCCCGGCTTACCGGGTAGCGGCAAACTCAATCGTTATTTTTTTCTCTATCATCCCTTCGGGACTAACAATAGTCACAAAAAAGCCAGAAGTCAATCATGGGTCCATAAATTTGTCAAGGATTTTTTATAGGAAAAGAATATGCTACTCAGATTCTGGGACTTCCAGTACAATGACGGTATGAAGAACCAGGGGATTCACGGTGATGCAATCCGGTTTCTGGTCTCAGGGAGGGTCCAGGGGGTCGGGTTCCGTTACAGTACTATGGAGATGGCAAGCCGGTTGGGACTGGGTGGTTGGACCCGGAACCTTCCCGACGGCAGGGTCGAGGTGGTGGCCCAGGGACCCGACCATGCCCTGGAGGATCTGGGGCGCTGGCTCCAGGAGGGCCCCGCCTTCGCCCGGGTTGAGGCAGTGGAATCCTCCCCGATCCACCTGACAGAGCCGCAAAAAGAATTTACTATACGACGGTGAATCCGAAACGACCATATTCTCGGAGCCAGCAGAGGCAAGGACGAAGCTCCTTTTCCTGGTTCCAGTTCATTAACACCCTTTCCTTCTCGTTTCTGGCGGGGAACGTACTGACCCTGCTGCTCCTGCGCCTGGGGGCGAGTAATACCCTCATCGGGGTTGTAAACAGCTTTGTGTACCTCTCATTCTTTTTCATGCCCCTGGGGCGTATGCTAGTAGGGAAATTCGGGCTGGTTGCCACCTTTGCCAGGGCCTGGGGGGCCCGGTACGTGGTGATGATTCCGGTAATTTTTGTACCCCTGTTGTGGCAGGATTCTCCGGGCACGGCGATTCCTCTGATTGTTGCAGGGTACCTCGGCTTCCAGGTGTTCCGTGGTATCGGTATCGTGAGTTTCAACCCTATTATGAAGGCACTGAGCCACGGAAAGGACCAGGGAACCTTTCTCAACCGGGTACAGATCCTGGTTCATCTGGCGAGCATCTCCGCAAGCCTTGGCGTGGCGTTTCTTATCGGTCGGGAAGCGCCCCTCTGGCGTTATTCGATCTCTCTGGGTTTCGGATCCCTTCTGGGGATTTGGGCTACCCTCCTGTTCACCCGGTTACCTGAACCCCGGGATAGCGAGATTACCCAAGGCCCCGGCCTTGAAACCGGCCCCGGACTTAAGACGGGCCCCGGCCTTGAATCCGGCCCCGGCCCTGGGACAGAAAACCGGACTGATCCTCGGTCTGGCTTGGTTGATGCCCTGGCACGGCAGTGGAAACACCGGGATTTCAAGCGGTTCATTCCAGCCTTCAGTTTGCTCATCTGCGTATCCAGCCTTGTCCGGGCCTTCCTTCCCGTATATGCCAAGCAGGTGTATCTCCTGGGGGACGATATGGTCCTGATGCTCAATCTGGCGGGCAGCCTGGGGGCGGTGGTGATGGGCCTTATCAACCGCAGGGTGATGGATCGGCTGGGGGCTAAGCCGATGGTAATGATTTTTACGGGAATACTGCTGCTCTCCCTGGGGCCGGTCATCCTGGTTCCCCGGATAGAGGGTATCCTGGGGCTCCTGCTGTTAGGGGGCAGCTTCTTTCTGTCCTTGATGGGTATTGCGGGAAGTGAAACCAGCAGCCAAGGTTATTTTTACGCCATTCTTCCCCGGAAGGGCGAGCTGGATTTGGGAATCTGGTACTATCTTATCATGGGTGTGGCGGGTTCCCTTGGATCGGCCTTGGGAGGAGTGCTCCTGGACGGGTTAAAAACAGTAATGCCTATTCAGAGTTCGTTCTCGGTCTTTTTCATCCTAGCCGGCTTGGGTATTTTATTGACGGTGGTTCTTCAGGTACGGATGGATCGGCTTAATGCCTCTAGTTTGCGTTCGGCTCTGTCGATGCTCTTCAGCCTTCGGGATTGGCGGGCTATAAGCATGATTCAGCGGCTGGAGGGTTCAAGGACCATTGATCAGGAACAGCAGGTGCTCCGGGATCTCCAGGGCTCATCCAGCTCGCTTCCCGTAGAAGAGGTGTTAGAGCGGCTTTCAAGCCCCCTCTTCCGGATCCGCAGGCAGGCCCTCACAGCCCTGTACTACCTCCCCTACTCCCGGCAGGTACAAGACGCCTTGTTGGAACAGATCCGCTGCCATCAGTTTGCCACGGCCTACCACGCCGCCAGGATTGTGGGCCAGCGGGGAAGCAAGGAGGCTATACCCGTATTGAGGGAGGCGGTTACCAGTAACGATTACCTCTTGGCAGCCAACAGCATGCTCGCTCTGGCCGATCTTGGCGACCACGCCTCCCGCCCCCGGATTGAGGCCATGGTACTGAGCCACACCAATCCCATGATTCTGGTATACGGGGCTGCCGCCCTACGGGTATTTGATGCCTGGGAGAGTCTGCCCTTCCTCTATCAACTGGGTGAACAACCCGGGGTACCGGATTATGTTGTTCAAGAAGCGGCATTCTCCGCTGCAGGGATTCTCGGACTGGAGAATACAGTGTACCGGGCGTACCGTGAATACCAGCAGGACCCCGAGGAAGGCCTGGCCCTGGCCGGGGAGACCCTGGTAAAGAACCATGAACCCTACTGGACGGAGAAACTCCTCCATGCAACCCCCGGGGAACTCTTTCATGAGGCTGAAGCCCTTGGCATCATCCTCAGTGAAGAGGGGAGCCGCCCCGGTCACGAAACGACGGCAGAATCCCCGACCCAGACCCCCTGGGATCCGGAAGCCCTGGGGCAGGGCTTATCAGATCCTGGATCGGACCATGGAGGCCACGGACCGGCGCTATTGGAACAGGCCCGGCTATTAGCAGCCAGACCGGGGCTCATGGAATCGGCAGCCTTTGTGTTTTTATGCAAGAGTTTGATTCTCGCAGCAGCAGGGGAACTTCCCCCGGAATGGTATCAGGAGTAGGGCCATGGAGATTAGACGCGTGACTGGATTAGAACCCTTGGGTCCCTCGGGCTGGGTCCTGTCCATAGCCGGCCCCTTGGACTACATCCCCGGTCAGCACATCGGGGTGACCCTTCCCGGAGGCCCGGAACCCCGGCTCTACAGCATAATCCCGGTGGATCGGCCGGAACACTTCGGAATTCTATTTACCCCGGTACCCCAGGGAGAGCTCACCCCGGATTTGCTGAGCCTGAAACCGGGAGACAGAATCCTGACCACCGAGGTTCGGGGAAGCTTTTTTGACCCCCCGGGCCGGGTATGGTGGATCGGAGCGGGCACCGGTATCGCCCCATTTTATGCCATGAGCCGCCTAGGCAGAAACCGGTCCGGTGCTCAGCCCCCGGGGAAGGGAGATACGGTCTCGAAACAGCCCCCCGACGGGAATCAGCATACCGGGGACGGCTACAGGGCAGCCACGCCCAGGGACGGCTGGTTCGCTTCAGATCAATCTCGCAAAGCCGGGTACGGAACTGTCTCGGACAGTCCGGAGCGTCTCCTGCTGCATTCCGCCCGGCAGGAGCAGGACCTGTATTTTCGGGACTACTTTACCAATGCGCCGGGAATACGGTATTGTCCCTTCTCTACCAGGGAACGGCCGGGCCCTGGGGTCCGGCATCAGCGGATCACCACATGGATTGATCAGACCGAGGACGAGGTGTTCCAGAGGGTGGACGCGGTGTTACTCTGCGGATCCACCCAGATGATTCTGGATCTGCGGGAGCTGCTCATGGCCAAGGGGCTGGCCTACGATCGGATTTTTTCAGAGATCTACTTTTAGAACCGGGCGGTTCAGCCCATTGGGAAGCCGGACCGGAATACTATCCGGGGCATGGGAATCACCCTGGGAAAGGATCCTCGGAAGGAAGGACACGCATATGAATACTCAAAAACCCTCACTATATGGCATGACATTGGATGAGCTTGAGGGGATTTTAACGCCTCTAGGACAGCCGGGTTTCCGGGCGGTCCAAGTTTTTGAATGGATGTACAGGCACCACGCCCGAAGGATTCAGGAGATGACGAACCTGCCGGCGGACCTGCGGGACGCCCTGGAGCAGCACTGGGGCTTGGATCGGCTGGCCATCAGCAAGGCGGATGAGAGCCAGGACGGGACGAAGAAATACCTCTACCCGGTATCCGGTCACACCTTTGTTGAGTCTGCCTATATCCCCGAAACCGAGCGGAAAACCCTCTGTGTTTCTACCCAGGGGGGGTGCAAGATGGGATGCCTGTTCTGTATGACCGCCCGTCAGGGGTTTCAGACCCAGCTGACGGCCGGTCAAATCGTGGCCCAGCTGGAGGCCATTCCTGAACGGGATGAGATCAGCCACCTGGTCTACATGGGTATGGGTGAACCCCTGGATAACACCCGGGAGGTGATAAAGAGCATCGCCCTCCTCACCCACCCCCGGGGATACGGGATAAGTCCTCGCCGCATCACCGTATCAACCATCGGTATTCTGCCGGGTATCCAGGCACTCATGGCGGAAACCCAGGTGAATCTGGCGGTGAGCCTACATAATCCCTTCCACGAGCAACGTAAACAGATAATGCCCATCGAGAGTGTGTACCCCCTGCGGGATGTGCTGGCATTCTTAGAAACCCAGGATTTTTCCAAGCGGAAGCTCTCCTTCGAATACATTATGTTCGACGGGCTGAACGATAGCCCGGCCCATGCCAAGGAACTGGTCCGGATTTTGAGCCGTCTGCCCTGCCGGGTAAACCTGCTGCACTTCCACCCCATACCCCAGAGCCCCATGCGTCCCTGCCCCCGGGAAACTATGGAGGCCTTCCAGGCTATTCTGAAGGAAAAGGGGCTTATGACCACAATCCGGAAAAGCCGGGGGGAGGACATCCAGGCGGCGTGCGGATTATTAAGCACCAAGGAACTGGTTAACCAATCCAAAACAGATTCCGACCCGGATTATTAATCACCCCAGCCCAGGAGGTACGGCTGACCCTGGCCCTCCCTTTGCCGGTCTTGTGGCTTGTACGGCCCGCCCCCGAGGTACGGTACAGGGTTCACGCGGAGTGCCTGGAGCACCTAGACACCCCGGACCACCTCCCACCCCGGGGTGCACAACCGGGTCTTCTTCGGCGGGTCGGCGTCAGCCAAGGATCCTTCCTCGGCCAAATCCCCTCCTAGGCTACAAGGTCGAAGCCGAACAGGGCGCTGAAGATAATCAGATCCTGGATAAAATGGATTAGAAACGCCCAGAACATGCCCCGGGTCTCGAGTACCGACCGTGCCAGGGCATACCCGAGAAATCCTGACATGATAATTCCCACCGGACCGCCAGGGCTTCCCCACCAATGAGCGGCCCCAAACACGATAGCAGATAGTAGGGGGAAATATCCTTCGCCAGGCGTACCTGCAACGATTTCCCCGGGGATCAGGCGGAAGAACAGCTCCTCGCTCCAGGCGTTGCTGATGGAAAAGGCGAGTATGATGGGGAGATGCTGAAGCAGCGCCCGGGAAGAAAACTCTGCCCCGCTCTGGGAGGCATTCCCGAACATGAATACCCCGAGAACCAGGGATATCACCACCGTTAGGCTTAACCCCGTGTTGGTCCAACTGGTCCCCTGCTTGACGAGTAACAGGCGCATCCGATCACCCGGGGCTGCAATGTCTCCTTTCCGGAGAAACACCAGGGGTTTTTTGCGCCGTAACGCCAGGATGCCCAAGGAAATGAGGGATACAATCAGAATACCCCCCTGATAGGTAGCCATCTTCCAAACACCCTCCAGGGGAATTACCTCTGAGAAAACCAGCATGAACAGGGCGAAAAACACCATGCTGAGTCCCGATAGTAGTATGGGTTTCATTGTCATTCTTACCTCCTGCCCGGGAATGTACCGGCCAGGGGGTGGTCATGTCTGTGATCAGGATCACAATCGTCCGAGGGAACTGCGGGGCACGTACCATCTCAGCTCTTGAAGACCGTGCTCCGGAATATCCGGGGTAGCTAGGGGCGTGCAACCGGCTCAAGGTTAGGATAGCCCTCGGCCATGGGATTTCGGCGGCTACCGAGCGCGCAACCGGCTCAGATGCTCCCGGCTTATACCAAGCCATGAAGCCAGGACCGTAACGGAGACCTTCGCCATGAGCTCGGGATGATCCCTGCGGAGTTGGGAGAAGCGTTCCATGGGGGTTTGGGTTAACAGGCTGATTAACCGGTTCTGACGGTCAACGAACATCGCCTGGCTCGCAGAATCGAGTATACCCCGGAGCCTCCCGGTTTGATCGCATTGGATGGTCGACACGGGGATCTTAGCCAGGGTACAGGGTTCAAGGCATTGGGTGAAACAGCTGGTGATTTCTCCGGTGATCAGGCTTTCGTATTCGGTCAGGAAATCTCCTTCTAAGCAAAGATCCAGGCAGATGGTCTTGTCGGTTCCGGGTATAAAAATCCCAGCGCTACCCGATACTATGAGATAAATCCATTCCTCCCTGGTTCCGGCGCGTTTAACAATGTCCCCCTTCTTACAGGACTGCAGTTGACTGGTTTCCGCGAAGGCCTGGGCTGCCTCCCTATTAGCTGGAAAATGTTTGAGAAATTGGGAAATGATCCTGTCCCGAACGCCTTGATCCATCTCTACACCCTCCTTCCTGGTTCTGTTTTCGATGAAATCCGGTATTCCCGGCCCGCCAGAGCCATTTCGGCGGATTTATTCTTGATGGCCTGGGGGATGGGGAAAAGCAAGCCGCTTTCGACCCCAGCCCCGTACCCCAGAATACCCTCCCCAGCGTTGACCCTTCAAGCTTTTTTAGAGTACTCTAACATTTGTGAACAAGCCCCATGAAACCGAGCTAACCAGCAGCCAAGAAGACTATCTCACCACCATCTGGCGCATCGTCAGGGAGAAACAAGCCGCCAGAGCTACGGATATTTCCCGGCGCATGGGAGTAACCGGTCCCTCGGTTACCAGCGCTCTACGGAGCCTGTCGGAAAAGGGGCTGGTGAACTATGCTCCCTATGACATTATCACCCTTACAGCCCGGGGACAGGAACTGGCCGACAGTATCGAGCGGCGCCAGAAGGTTCTGCGGACCTTTCTGTCCACGGTTCTGGCGCTCTCGGCGGATGTGGCTGAGGAGAATGCAAACCGGCTGGAACATGCCGTCAGCCCTGTGGTGCTGAGCCGGCTGACCAAGTTCATTGAGTATTACGAAACCTGCCCCGGCGAAAAGGTCCGCTTTATCGAGGATATGGGGTATTTCTGCGAGGGACATTCCCCGGAGTGCAGAAACTGCGCTGCTATGCGGCACCCGGATTTCGGATTTCATGCAGCCAAGGGCCCTGCAGCGGAGGGCTGAGCCTCAACCCGGGTATACCGTCCCCCCGCTCAGCAACACCCAGGAGCAACACCCAGGAGCAACACCCAGGAGCAACACCCAGGAGCAACACCCAGGAACAACACCCAGGAGCAACACCCGGCAACGGCTTCCCCTCCCGCCCATGATCAGAAATCTCCATCCATCGGATTGACAAAAAAGTTTCTTTGCATTAACAATTATCCTATTATTATGACTATTTTAGTCATGTTTACATGACAGCAGACTGGATACAACGGGATGGGACGGTGTTCCCTTCTTGGCTGCACCGAGAGGTGGATGCCCGGTAATGCCCCGTTTTGTTGATTCAGGTGTTTTCGGAGGGAGGATTTACCATGATTACGTACCGAAACAATTGGAAACTGGCTCTCGGAGCGGTTCTTTTCATAGTATTGACTGCAGGCCTGGTTTCGGCCGGCGGCGCAGAGGAAGGGAGGAGTGACGAGCAACCCGGGGTGGTGAACGTGTACAGCCACCGCCACTACGATGCAGATCAGCAGCTCTTCCAGGACTTTACCCGGCAGACGGGGATTACAGTGAATGTGGTCCAGGCTGGGGCGGACCAGCTCATCGAACGCCTCCGGGCGGAAGGTGAAAACAGTCCCGCGGACCTCCTGATTACCGTGGACGCCGGGAGACTGCACCGGGCCACCGACCTGGGGCTCCTTCAAACAGTCGAATCCCCAACCCTGGAAGAGAATGTCCCGGCACATCTACGCCATCCCGGGGGCTACTGGTACGGTCTGACGAAACGTGCCAGGGTTATTGTCTACGACAAGACCAAGACCGGTCCCGGGGCCATGGACTATGAGGACCTTGCAGATCCCGATCTGCCCGGGGAGATACTGGTGCGCTCCAGTTCCAGCATTTACAATATCAGCCTGCTGGCAAGTATCATCAATGCCCGGGGCGAGGATGCTGCTGCCCAATGGGCCCGGGGTGTGGTGGAAAACATGGCGAGGTCCCCCCAGGGAAACGATAGGGATCAAATGAAGGCCCTGGTGGCCGGCGCCGGGGATTATGCCCTGGTAAATACCTACTACGTGGGTCTGCTCCTGAATTCTTCGGATCCGGAAGAACAGCGGGTGGGAGAACGGATCGGCATTCTGTTCCCCAACCAATCCGGAAGGGGCGCCCATGTCAATGTGAGCGGTGCGGGAATAACCGCCCACGCTCCCAATCCCGAGAATGCCCTCAGGCTCCTGGAATTCCTCACCGGGGAGGAGGCTCAGGGGGTGTTCGCCCAGGTGAACTACGAGTATCCGGTGAATCCCCGGGTCGAACCCGGGGAAACCATCAGCGCCTGGGGTGAGTTTATCGAGGATACCGCTGATCTGAAGGTTCTCGGTGAGCTGGGTCCCCAAGCGATACGGATCTTCGACCAGGCCGGTTGGCGCTAGACAGATGCGGAAGCCGGAAAATCCGGAAGCCCCGGGGGGACCGGGGCTCCGTCCGGGTTTTGCCAGATTTTGGGGGATCTCCGAGGGTTGGAATCACCCTAAACCGAGACCATACGGCCTCGGTCGCTACGGATTCTGGAAATTCTTCCTGGTATTGGTATCCCTGGCCTTGATAATCCCCCTGGCTGGCCCCCTGGCACAGTTGATTCTGCCCCGGGGGAAGGCCTGGGACCACCTGGCCGGCACCGTTCTTGGGCGGTACAGCGCCACCACCCTCATTCTGGTGGCGGGGGTGGTTCCCCTCAGCGGGATCCTGGGTACCGTCAGCGCCTGGATTGTGAGCCGCTACCGCCTGCCCCTGGGATGGATGGTAGATCTGCTCCTGATCCTGCCCCTGGGACTGCCCAGTTACCTTACCGCCTATGCCTATGCCGGAGTGTTTGACTATTTCGGCCCCCTGCATGATGCCCTGGTGTTTCTGGGGATGAGCCGGGAGGCTGCCTCGGGCCTACGGATTCAGAGCCTTCCGGGGCTTATATTCGTACTGACTGTTTCCCTGTATCCCTACGTGTACATCGTGATGCGAAGCCGTTTTTCTCACGGCCTCACTGCGCCCCTGGAGGCGGCCCGGAGTTTGGGTGCCCGGGGCTTCCGGCAGTTCTGGGGGGTGGCGCTGCCTATCAGCCGCCCTGCCTTGGCGGGGGCTATGGGCATCGTGCTCATGGAGGTGTTGGGGGAATACGGCGCAGTAACCTACTTCGGGTTTGATACCCTGACCACCGGGGTTTTTAAGGCGTGGTTCGGGTTTTACGATTTGGCGTCGGCTGGGCGTCTGGGTGGCATGGTGATTTTGTTGGTGCTGGGGATCTTGTGGGTGGAGCAGCGGCTTCGCCGGAACCGGGGGTTCAGCGCCGAGTACCGACGCAGCCGTGATCTGGAACGAATGGGGGTTCTCCCCTGGAAGGCGGCCGGCCTGGGGCTGATTGCGGTTCTCCCGGGGGTGCTGGGATTTCTTGTTCCGGTGATGCAGATCCTCTCCTGGGCATGGATGGCCCTGCCGGAGGCTCGGTGGGCTCCGGTGATGGCGGGGATCAGCAATACCCTGGGGCTCGCCCTGGGAACGGCCCTTCTCGGGGTGGTTCTCAGTGTGTTCCTGGGGTATGCCAGGAGGCTGAGCGGCCGGGGGGTCCTGTTCCGGTTTTCCGAGATCTCCCTATTGGGCCACAGCATTCCCGGTGCGGTCGTCAGCCTCGGGGTGCTGGGTCTGGGCGGAGTGGTATCCTCATGGCTCGGCCTCAACACCAGTGTCGGCGCGGCGGCAATCATGCTCCTGGTCTTCGGATATTTGGTGCGTTTTCTCTCGGTGGCTCAGCGGCCCATATCGGCAGCTTTGGAGCATTCCGGACGCAGCCTTGATGAGGCAGGCAGGAGTCTGGGCTGCGGGCCCTTGGCGACCCTGCTGCGGGTGCATGTACCGACCCTGGGGCGTCCGGCAGCTGCAGGCCTGGTATTAATGTTCCTGGATATTGCCAAGGAACTCCCCCTAACGATCATCCTCCGGCCCTTCAACTTCAATACCCTGGCGGTCCGGGCTTACGAGCTTGCTGCGAACGAGATGGTGCATGCGGCGGCGATTCCGAGTTCAATGCTGGTTATCCTGGGGATGATCGGGGTTCTGCTCATACGAAAGAGGCTCTTATGAACCATGTATTGGATGTTCTGAGTATCACGAAAACCTATCCCGGGGAGGTTTCTCCGGCGGTCCAGGGGGTAACCCTGGGGCTGCAAGCCGGGGAAATCCATGCCATTACCGGGGAGAGCGGGTCAGGAAAATCCACAACCCTGCGGATCATTGCTGGGTTCGAGAATCCCCAGGCCGGACGGGTTCTCATTCAGGACCGGTTGGTGGCCGATGCAGAGGCGGGAAAAAGTCTTGCCCCTGAAAAACGGAACATCGGTATGGTGTTTCAGGATCATGCCCTCTTCCCCCACCTCACCATCCAGGAAAATATCGGATTCGGTCTGACCCGGTCATCCGGGTTATCCAAACCGGCCATCCGGGAGCGTATTGATGAGCTGCTGGAGATTGTTCACCTCCGGCCCTTCCGCCGCAAATACCCCCATGAAATTTCCGGGGGCCAAGCCCAGCGGGTGGCCCTCGCCCGGGCCCTGGCACCCCGGCCTGCAGTACTGCTCATGGATGAGCCCTTTAACAGCCTGGACGTTCGGTTAAAGCAGCATCTCATTCCCCAGGTGCGCCAGGCCATCCAAGCCACCCAAACCCCCACCCTCCTGGTCACCCACGACCGAAACGAGGCCTTCGATCTGGCTGACCGCATTTCCATCATGCATCAGGGCAGAATCCTGCAAAGCGGAAGCCCCCAGGAACTCTACGAACGGCCGGTGAGCTGCTACGTAGCCGAGTTCTTCGGCCGGGCATCCATGCTCCATCGCAGGGGCGAAACGTATATGATCCGTCCGGAGCATCTGGTTTTCACACCCCTGGCGGAAGAAACCTCCAGCGTCATGGAGATTGAAATCCTTGGGCGTTACTACCGCGGTCATCACTGGGAACTGGAGGGGCTGATACAGCGCTGTCCGGAGGTTCCCGAGTTTGCCGGTCAGGTTGTCTCCTGCTATGTCGCCGGAACCGCCCTTCCCGGGGATCAAGTGGTTTCCCTGTATTTCAGAAAGAGTGCTTTGCAGCGCCTTCCTTTATGAGTATTTTTATCATGTTTTAGGATAGCATCACGGAATTTCTACAGGAGGATTATTGTGAGACACGGATACAGACCTGTTCTTGGTCTTTTTTTATTGGTAATGGTGATTCTAATGGTTGGTTGTACCCCGTCTGAAGGGGGTACCCAGGGGGGTGATTCATCCGCCGCGGGCTCCCGGGGTTCAGCCCTCGACCAGATACTCGAACGGGGAAGCATCCGAGTCGGCACCACGGGTGACTATTTTCTGAGTTTTATAGATCCGGAAACCGGTGAACGGGCCGGGTTTGAGATTGAGCTCGTTCAAATGTTGGCGGAGGATCTTGATATTGAGGTGGAGTGGGTACAGACGGACTGGGCTAACCTGATTAGCGGAATCGCCGCCGGAAAGTACGATATTACCGGAGCTGCCAGCTACAACATGGGCCGGGCGAGGAGTGCAGGATATACCAATCCGGTTCTGGACTACGGTACGGTTCCCCTGGTGTTGGCTGCCAGGGTCGGCGAGTTTTCCACCTGGGAGGATGTGAATTCAGGGAATGTTACGGTAGCGGTGCGTCAGGGAACATCCTTTGAAGATCTTAGCCGGGTCATCGCCCCGGAGGCCCAGATAACCGCCATTGCCAGCCCGGCAACGGAGTACCAAGAGGTGCTAACCGGAAAGGCCGACCTTGCCCTAACATCCAGTATCGATGCTGCCAACCTAGTCTCCCAATATCCCCAGCTCGCCATCCCGGATCTTCCGGCCAGGGTCCGGACCCCCATAGGAATGCTCACTCCCCGGGGTGATTTCACCCTTATCAACTTCCTCAACACCTGGATTGCATCCCAGGAGTATTCCGGGGCGCTGGAAGAGTTGCGGCAGCGCTGGAACCTGTAATGGACTATTCATGGGCCTGGTATGAGGTTTCGCCCTTCAGCGCTCAGGGACAACGCAACCTGAGTTTCATGCTGGAGGGCCTGCTACCCACCCTGAGCGTGAGCCTGGCCGCCTTCGGTGTATCCATTGCTCTGGGCTTGGTGATCGCCCTGCTGGGATTTATTCCCTGGAAACCCGCGAAGATCCTCAACCGGGTTTGGGTGGAGCTATTCCGCTCGATCCCCTTTCTGGTCATGATCCTCTGGGTTTACTACGGACTGCCCATCAGCATTGGGATTGATTTGAATATTTTCTCCGCCGCGGTGGTAGCCCTGGCACTTACCGACAGCGCCTTCGAGGCGGAGATCTTCCGGGGTGGCATACAATCCATCGGGAAGGACCAGCTTGAGACGGCGCGGTCTCTGGGCCTTACCCCCGGACAAACCATGGTATCCGTGGTTCTTCCCCAGGCTATCCGCCGGATTCTGCCTCCCCTGGGTAATCAATTTGTATACATGCTGAAGATTTCTTCCCTGGCGTCGGTCATCGGGTTTGCGGAGCTCACCCGGAAAGCGAACGAGTTAACCCTAATCAAATACCGCCCCCTGGAAATCTACACCGTTCTCATTCTGGAATACCTTGCCCTGATCCTTCTTGCATCATGGCTGGTGAGAAGGCTCGAGGCTCGCTTGGGATCCTCTCAGGAGGGACACGGCTGACCCATGAACAAACCCATCGTCATTGTGGGCCAGGGCATTGCCGGTTCAACCCTGGCCCTCGAACTGATCCGGCGGGGGTACAAGCCTTTTGTGCTTGATGCCTCATGGATCTTCGGTTCCACCGCAGCGGCAGGGGGAAGCGTTCACCCCTGGGTCCTTTCCAAACAGAGACCTACCTGGCGGGGACTTGAAAGCTTCGAAACCGCCCAGCGCTGGTATCGGTCAGCTGAGGCGATGCTAGGATTACGGGTGTGGCATCCTCTCTCCCTGTATAGGCTATCACCCTCGGGAAAGTCCCCCGGTCCATCACCAGCCTTGGCATCCCCCGACACCGGGTCGATGGGTGCAAACAGCCGGGATGCCGAGAAACACATCCTGGAAGACGGCCGGATTGTTCATGCCGGATTTGGGGCCTGGTTGAATACCCGGGTCCTAGTATCGGGCATCAGGGGGTACCTGGCTCGGAGAAACATGCTTCGTACGGCTATCCTGGGAGAACGGGACATTAATTTCAAGGACCGTATTATTTCCCTACCCGGGGGTAAGACCCTCGGATACTCAGCCCTGGTGCTCGCCACCGGGCTTCAGGCGAGCCAGGGCCACGGTCTGCCCTGGCTGCCGCCGGCAACTCATCTGCCCTTTTACGGTGTCCTGGGCTCGATTATTGAACTCTATCTTCCGGAACTGCAGCTTCCGGGGCTCATTCACGGTCCGGTGAACATCCTGCCGATTCCCGGAACCGGGCGCATACGAATCGGCACAACCTACCACCGGGAGTACAAAGACGCGACCACCCCCCCCAATGATGCCCAGGACCTCTGTCGACGGGCAGCGGCTATCCTCGGGGGATTCGACGCCGCGGATTTGTTCCGCCGGATTGAGGCCTGCTGGTCGGGAATTCGGCCGGCGAGCCGGGACAGACTGCCCTTCATGGGTCCGGTTCCGGGGTACGAGAACAACGGGGTGTATTGCTTCAACGGATTGGGAACCCGGGGGCTGCTAACGGCTCCGGGTTTGGCAGCTCAGTTGGCGGATGCCTTGGGGGGAACCGACTCACTTCCCGAGGATCTGCTTCCTAACAGGGGCAGGGTGTAGCGGAGCTGGTAGAGGCCGTCCTGACTGTACCGTGCGATGGCTATATCGGTTATGGTTCCGGATAGACTATGACCGTCGGTGATCTGGGCATCGATCAGGGCCTGGAGCTGTTCCAGACGATTCTGGGGATATTCCACCGCCAGGGTGCAGTGGGGCATCCATTCCTGGGTTTCGAAGTAGGGTCTGGGATGGGCGGTGTACGGTAGGGCTGTGCGGTATAAACGATCCCGGAGGCGGGTGAGCTCGGGAACCGGAGAGGGTACCAGAATAAAGGGATGGGGCGGAGCCAGAAATCGCCCGGTCATACTGAACCGCAGGGGGATGGGTTTAGCCGCCTGGGTCAGATCATGCAGCCGCTCTACCAGGGTGGCTGAGTCCAGAAGAGTAGAAAACCCATACACGGTAATATGGGGCGGAACGGGTGAATTGAACAGATCCTTGCCCAGTCCCTGCTCCGATACGCTCTTCCAGAGCTCACGAATCCGGTGGGTCAGATCCTTGTCCAGGAGGGCAATTATTCCGAAATGCTCGTTCATGGAATAATTTTCTCACAGAAGTGAAACGGGGTCTACATCAATTTCTAGATATACACCCCGGGGGTGGACAACGCCCTGAATACTTGCGCCCACCATCCGATGAACGGCCTGGAAAACAGCCCCGGTAACCAGAATATGCACCCGGAAATTGCCATTTACCATTCCCAGGGGGGCTTCCGCCGGGCCGAGAATCTCCGTCTCCCCCAGGGAGGGCTGCTGGTTTTGAAGATTCCTGCGGTTATGCTCGAGCCTGACGGCGATCTGTCGAGCGGAGGACCAGGCCCTGTGGTGGTTCTTTGAGCGAACTAGTAACCGGATCATCCGGGAAAAGGGCGGGAACCCGAGTTCCCGGCGGGTTTGAATCTCCTGGGTGTAGAAGTCTGATATCCGAGATGTGGAGGCCTGGGCGATGGGGCTGCTGGAGGGATTGTAGGTCTGGACCAGGACCAGCCCGTCAGGGGTATACCGGCCCGCTCTGCCACTCACCTGGGTGATTAATCCAAAGGTACGCTCGGCACTCCGGAAATCCGGCATGTGTAATCCGGTGTCAGCCAAAACGATACCGACCAACCGGACACCGGGAAAATTGAGCCCCTTAGCTACCATCTGGGTACCCAGGAGCACATCTATCTCACCCCGGCGGAAGCGGGAGATGATCTGCTCCAGACTCCCCTTCTTCTTAACCGAATCGGTATCCAGCCGCTCGATAACCCACCCGGGGAATAGCCGGCGCACCTCCTCCTCCACATGCTCGGTACCGAATCCGGCGTAGCCCACGTCCAGGGAACCGCACTCCGGGCAGCTGGCCATCGGCGGGGTCCGGTAGCCGCAGTAATGGCAGACCATGGCGTTCCGAGATTTATGGTAGGTAAGCCCCACGGAGCACCGGGGGCATTTCGCCTCGTACCCGCAGCTCCGGCAATGGAAAAAATGACTGAACCCCCGGCGGTTCAGAAAGAGAATGCTCTGTTTCCCCAGGTCCTTGGTTTGTTTCAATTCGGTTATAAGGTCGGGGCTCAAACAGCCCTCCACACCCTTGAGATTAACCACCCGAATTTCCGGCTCATCACCCCCGGCGAGTCGACGGCTCAGGCTCACCCGGCTGATCTTGCCCTCCTCCATGAGGTGGTAGGCCTCCACCGAGGGGGTGGCGCTGCCCATAACCAGGCGTGCACCCTCGGCGGAGGCACGGCGCATGGCAATCTGCCTGGCATGATACCGCGGGCTGCTTCCGCTTTTATAGGAACCCTCGTGTTCCTCATCCACAATAATCAGACCCAAATCCGGAACGGGAGCAAAGACCGCTGAACGGGCCCCCACGACCACCCGGGCCTCACCACGCACAATCCGCCGCCACTCGCCAAGACGCTGACTGGGTGTCAGCCGGGAATGAAGAATCGCTGACGAGCTCCCGAACCGGGAACGGATGGAATCAGCGACCTGCCGGGTAAGAGAGATCTCGGGGACCAGGTAGATCACACCCCGGCCCTCGTCCACGGTCTTCCGGGCCGCCGTCAGGAAAACCTCCGTCTTCCCCGATCCGGTCATACCGTAGACATAGTACATACCCCGGGGGCTGGAGCAAATACTCCGCACCCCCAGCTCCTGTTCTTCAGAAAGCCGGACATCCTTCTCCTGGTAGGCCTCCTCTTCTCCCCCAAGCACCACAGCCCGTTCCTGTTTTCCTCCGGGAATCATCGCCCCCAAACACTCACCGATATTCGAGTAGTACATGGTGCTCATCCACCGGGCCAGCTCTACTTGGGAAGGGGTAAAGAGGGGCAGTTCATCCACCTGGGTCAGAAGATCCTTGGGGGTAATATCCTTTTCCACCAGCTCTCGGGGAAGCTCGGTATACACCTCCAGCACAAAGCCCATGAGGGTCCGTCGTCCCAGTTCAGCCCGGACGCGCACCCCGGGGAGCACCGGCAACCCCTCTGGAATACGGTAGGTGTACATCTGATCCAAGGGAAGATTGAACACCACCCCGGCCCACCTTCCGCCGTCGGCAGGCTCAATCTTGCCGCGAGCCTGCTCACCGGAACCATCCGGCCCCTTCATTTCCTCCTGATCATCCGGGGTCTCCGGGCCACCGGGAACCCCTCCAGTCTCTCTACCCATTGTCACCCCGTCCCGGCAGGGCGGGAAGCAGGCCCCGGGAGAACAAATGCTGATGCAGCACCTGGAGATCCTGCCACACCGTCCGGCGCAGATCGCGGTTCCGCAGGACCGCCGCAGGATGGTACGTCGGCACCACCGGAATTCCCCGGTATTCAAACAACCGGCCGTGGATGTCCGCCATCCGGTGGCCCTCTCCCAGCAGCACAGAACTGGAGATCCTTCCCACCGTCAACACCGCCCGGGGTTTCAGAATCTCCACCTGCTCTTCCAAATAGGAGATGCAGGCTGAAATCTCCTCGGGATGAGGGTCGCGGTTCTCCGGGGGCCGGCACTTAATCACATTGGTTATATACACGTTCTCCTGGCGATAGAGGTGGATGGCCTTCAACCACTGATCCAGGTATTGCCCCGCCTTCCCGACAAAGGGCAGTCCGTGGCGATCCTCATCGGCTCCGGGCCCCTCCCCAACCACCAATACAAGGGGATGCAGGGGCCCCATCCCCGGCACCGCATTAATCCGGGTGATGCAGAGACTGCACTTCTCACAGGACCGAACCCGTCCCGACAACTCATCCAGGGCCTGGACCCGGGGCTTGGGCATCCCGGAAGGGGGATCATTCCTTTTCGTTTCGACCGGTTCCGGCGGGTTGGTTGGTTTGTTCTGGGGTGATTCCAACCGCGGAGCTACCTCGGGTGCCGGACTTTCCCGGAGCGGAGCCTGGATCTCAGTTCCCATCCCCGCCCCAGCATCCTCAACCGGATCTATCTCCCGGCGGCTTCCCCGGATAATGGCATCCTCAATATCCTGAATTACCCGAACAACTCGGTTTCCCTTACTACTCATTCCATTCCCTCATCGTACCGGACCTCCTGAAGATACAAGCCGTGGGGCGGCGCACTCGGCCCGGCGGCAATACGCTCACCCTCCGCCAGAAATTCGGCTGCCCGGCCCGGGGATATGCCCTTTGCTGAATAATCCAGGATGCTCCCTAATATCGACCGTACCATCCGCCATAGAAAGCCGTTGGCCGAGATCTCGAATACCGTAAACGGCCCCTGACGGAAGAAGACCGCCGAGCTCACCGTCCGAATCCGGTGGGAGATCTGCTCATTTGCTGCCGAAAAGGCGGTGAAATCGTGGGTTCCCACAAACACCCGGGCATACTCATTAAGCTGCTGCAGTCCCGGAAGACGGGGACACCACCATGCATAGTTGCGGTAAAAAGGGTTTTCACACCCATCCCCGTATAAAAAGTAGCGGTAGGTGCGCAACCGGGCATCAAAACGGGCATGGAAGTTATCCGGTGCGAACACCGCCGAGCGGATCCGGATGTCCCGGGGGAGGAAACTGTTCATTGCCACCGCAAGTTTTTCCTGGGGCACCCTCTCCAGAGCAGCATCCATATGAACAACCTGACCGGCGGCATGGACCCCGGAGTCCGTCCTGCCCGAGGCGATAATCCGGACCTCCTGCTTAACCATCCGGGAAATCTGTTCCTCCATCACCCCCTGGACGGTTCTGCCGCTGTTCTGTTTCTGCCACCCGAAAAACCCGGTGCCATCGTAGGAAACCACCATTTTCACCCTAGGCATAGCCGGTACTCCCCTCTCCCAATCCTCCACGCCTAGACATCTGCCTGGGCATCCTTCTCCGGATCAGCATCCCGCACCCCGAGAACCCGGTTGATTTCCTGGTAGAGATCCCGGGCGTTGTCCAGAATAGCCTGGGGTTTACTCCTGCTTGCCTTGCCCATGCCGAAAATACGGGCCACCATACGCTTGGCCCGTTCAAGGTTCCTGTGGCGGATCTCCGGATCCTTGGTCGGCCCGTGGTGGTACTCGAGGTACCCCGTTAGATAGATAACCCCGTCGTACCCGTAGTTTTTATCAAGATCAGGCCCAAGATTGGGACAGCCCCCGATACTCTGCACCCCTTTCTGCTCGTACTCCAGGGCCGTGGCGTAAAAGAAATGCGCCTTGCGGTACAAAAGGGCTGCCAGATACAAGTAGTTTCCCTCGGGATCGTCCTCATGCTTATCCAGGGCTAACCAGGCTGCGCGAAGGCTGGAAATCCCTTGTTTCATAACCGGGGATTGCTCCCCGCGGAAATAATCATAACAGTGGGTAGCCAGAATAAAGCTTGCCAAGCCCTCCTCAACATGGCGGTTGGCCCGAAAATCAATACCGCCCAGAACCGGGCCGATCAGATCGATCCGCTGGTTTATTTCCTCCTCCGCACGCTCCCGGCTGGCCTCGGGTAGCAGGAGAAAGTCATCCTTCCAGGCGGCGTAGTAACAATTCGGGCAGACCGTTACCGGGTAGACCAGGGGATTCACCTTCCCGTACTTCTTACTGGGCTCGTAGAGTCGCCGCAGTTCGGTGGTGAGGTTCCCGGCGATGAGCCTGCCCCGACCGGTCAGGAGTTCCTCCCGGTAAAACCCCGTGTCGCATACCGGACACACGGTTTTCGATTTCTGAAAATAACTAACAGCCGGAATTTTTCCGTCCATACAGCCTCCCTACCACTCTAGTACCACAAACGCAATGGCCATACCGCCGTCATGACTGAGGCTCACGTGCCGGGCCTTCAGCCCCAGGGACTCGTACTGCTGGCGTACCCGGCCTTCCAATACCAGCTCCGGCCGGCCCGAGGCATCGTTGCGCACCCACACATCCACCAGGGATATACCCCGTAACCCGGTTCCCAGGGCCTTCCCGTAGGCCTCTTTGGCAGCAAAGCGCACCGCCAACCGGGCCTCAGCCCCCTGCCCCCGGGCTAACACCTCCCTGATCTCGCCAGGATTAAAAAAACGCTCCATCAATCCCGGATTATCCACCCAGGTGCGGAACCGAGACACCTCTGCAATATCAACCCCGGTACCGTAAATCATGGCAGGTTCTCTCCGCCGGGGACATCCGACCCATCCGGGGTTTCTGTCCCCGCATTATCCGGATTCTCAACAGGGGGCGTTTGGAACTCCAGTTCCACCTCCTGGGGTGTGTAGCCTAGAATCAATAAGCCCCGGGGTACCTCGGGACGCACCTGCAGACGGTAGGTTCCCGGCCTGGGAACAGTCCGGGCATCGGCCAACAAACGGACCTGATCCGGGGTAGTACGTTCAATCAGAACCTGGGAGCCTTGAACCCGGATCGAACCCGGCTCAGGTATCTCGGATAGCTGCAGCCCCCGGGGGGGATCCAACACAATAACATCCACATCCTCAAAGGAGGTAAGAATAACAGACTCGCTCACCGTACCCCGGACCTCAACCGTCGCTTGATCCGAGAACGCCAAGCGTTCATCGGGCAGAAGTATCTCAACCCGCTGGGTAAAACTGCCGGTTCGACCGGATAGATCCACCGAAGCGGTCTCTAAGCGCTGAACGGGCTCCAGTACACCCCGGGGCCCGCCTACCCGGACATCCCCGGGACTAACCCCCGTGGTTCCGAGCTGGTACCCCGGAGCCGGTTGTCCGGTAAACCTGGGAATGACAGGGAGGGTTTTCTCCAGGTACTCCTGGAGCTCCACTTCAACCTGTTCATACCCGAGGGTGAGCTCCAGGGGATCAACCCCCAGGGCGTTCCCACGCTTGGTTATCACCAGGGGCCGACGGTAGATTCCTGCAGCGCGGATCTCCGACATATCAACCCCGATCTGAATATCCTGTTCGCCGATATCCCATACCCGTTCACTATCACCGCGAATCTGTACCTGTACCTTTTGGACCGACTGGCCCACCAAGGCTAACCCGGCGGGAACCGGCACATCCACGGGAATCGTAATGTGGCGCTCATCCAGGGTATTAATCCCCGTAAGGGTGTACAACAAGACCGCCGCAGCCAAGCTTAAAATCTTGGCCGGCCAGTTCTGAAAAATCCGTGAAATCCTGGAGGAAAGGCGTTTTTTACTCATCAAATCCTCCGTCCCCGGCCTCTTCAGGCACCGCATCAACATTCAGAAGTTCGCTTAGCCGGCTCCGGGCCTCTTCAATACCCAGGTTGTAATGCAGCATGGAATCGTATGCCAGGCTGATAGCCCCTGACTCCTCGGAGACCACGAGAATAACCGCATCGCTCTCCTCGGCTAACCCCAGGGCCGCCCGGTGCCGGGTGCCGAAACTCCTCCGGATATCCTGCTGCTCCGATAGGGGTAAAAACGCCCCGGCGGCAACAATCCGTCCGTTCTCCACCACCGCCGCTCCATCGTGGAGGGGGGTGTCATGACCGAAGATGGTAATCAGCAGGGCAGGGCTCAACTCGGCATCCAGCCTGCTTCCGGTCTCAATGATGTTTTTCTGGCCCACGTTCCGCACAAATACCACCAGGGCACCCCGCCGCTGGTCGGACAACACTCCCGCAGCCTTCAACACCGATTCAATCTGGAGGGGTTTATCGCTCTCCCGAAAATGAAAGAGCTGGCCCTGACCCAGCCGGATAAATATCTTCCGAAGCTCTGGCTGAAAGATAATCGCCACCCCGATGAGCAAACTGGGGGCCACCATATTCAGGAGCCACAGGAGGGTACGGAGCTGAAGCAGATAGGCCACACCGTAGAGCACCACCAGAAAAATCACCCCGCGGATCAGCGAAATGGCCCTGGTCTGCAGAAAGATCTGGTAACCCTTGTAGAAAATAAGGGTTAAGAGGGAGATATCGATAATGGGAATTAGTATGCTTCGCACATACCAGATATTGGTCAGCCACTCCACCTACTGCACCTGCCTTCCCTGTTGTATTGACCACCACACCTGAACTGCCATCCGGGTTTCCCGGGGGTCATGCACCCGTAGAATCCTGGCGCCTCGCAGAATCCCGTACAGTCCCGCAGCCAGGGTTCCAATCAACCTCGGAGCCCCCCCGGCAGCCGAATCATCTTCGGCGGTTAACACCGGCTCCAGGAGGGTTCCGATGAAGCCCTTCCGGCTATGACCCAGAAGCACGGGGAAGCCCTCAGGCGGAGCCCCCTCAAGGCGGGAACATTCCCCCAGGTTGTCCAGCAAGGCCAGATTATCTTCCAAGCGCTTGCCGAACCCGATACCCGGATCCACGATAATCCCCTCGGGGTTAACCCCCGCCGCCAGGGCCAAACGCACTTGCCTGGCCAGAAACCCCCGAACCTCAGAAACCGGGTCATCATACCGGGGATCAACCTGCATAGTCCGGGGACTTCCCTTCATATGCATAATAACTATCGGCGTGTTAGTCCCAGCAACCAAGGGAAGAAGCTCGGGATCATCCCGGAACCCGGAAATATCATTTATTATATCAGCCCCGGCTTCCAGAGCCGCCCGCGCCACCTCGGCCTTCCTGGTGTCCAGGGAGATTACCACATCACTGTGCTCCCGGATTCCCCGGATCACCGGCAGCACCCGATCCAGTTCCTCCCGGGCAGACACATACTCAGCCCCGGGACGGGAGGACTCCCCTCCCACATCCAGGATATCGGCCCCTGCCTCAACCAACCCA
This sequence comes from Spirochaeta lutea, assembly GCF_000758165.1. Taxonomy (NCBI): domain Bacteria; kingdom Pseudomonadati; phylum Spirochaetota; class Spirochaetia; order Spirochaetales; family Spirochaetaceae; genus Spirochaeta; species Spirochaeta lutea. The sequence continues at coordinate 45,778 of NZ_JNUP01000047.1, forward strand.
AGGGCCGACCGCACCCCCTCGGGGGTACCTGGCACCCGGCTGGGGGCAAAAAAACTATCCGGGGTGGCATTCACGATGCCCATTACCACGGGTGGCTGTTCAGGATCATGGATCCGGCCAAGCATCTCTTTCAGGGTGTCTCGCATGCGTCCCAGATTAGCAAAAAAAACCCGCTAGAACAATCCAGCGGGTTTTACCATCGCACCCTTGTGGGTACGGATTACTGATATAGCGTTTCAGAGCCGGCTTATTTTCTCTTCTTGTGCCGATTCTTCCGCAGCTTCTTCTTCCGTTTGTGGGTCGCGATCTTTTTTCGTTTACGTTTTCTTCCGCAAGGCACTATAGGCTCCTTATCACATAGGGTATCTTCGTTACGAAGCTGGTTCTTTTCGAATGAATTGCCATTATGAACGAGACCCTAGACCATGTCAACCCTGGTACCAGGACCTGATCTCCGGGATCATTTTCTTGATGGTTCCAGGGTGATTCCAATGCGTCTGCCTCAGCCCCCGGAAAAACGTCTCCTGCCGTTTGGCATATCTCCTGGTGTTCCGCTGAATGAGCTCAATCCGTTCTGCCCGGGACTCGGCGGCAAAAAATTCCCGGTACCCGATACCCCGCATCCCCGGATCCTCGGGTCCGTATCCCCGGTCTACCAGGGCCGCCACCTCGTCCTCCAACCCCGCCTGGAACATCTGCTCCACCCGGGTATTGATCCTGGCGTACAGCTCCTCCCGGGGACGTTCCAGCCCCAGGATGAGCACCCGCCAATCCTCCCGCATCCGTCCCTCCCGGGAAAAGGATGACAGGGGTCTACCGCTTATCCGCCAAACCTCCAGGGCCCGGATGATCCGGTAGGCATCACCTGCACCGATCCGGCCCGCACTCACCGGATCCACCGCCTCAAGCTCCCTGCGGAGATACTCCAATCCCCGCAGGCTCAGGATCTCTTCTAACTCCCCGCGAACCTCCGGCTGAGACACCGGGGCCTCGGGCATCCCGAACAGCAGATGCTTAATATAGAAGGCCGTCCCGCCGCTCACCACCGGGAGGATGGCTCGGCGGTGCAGATCGGAAACTGCATCCTGGCAGCCGCCAATGAAATCACCCAAGGTAAACTGCTGATCTGGATTGCGAATGTCGATGAGATGGTGGGGCAGTTCGGACCGGAACTGGATGGAGGGCTTAGCAGTGCCGATGTCCATACCGCGATACACCTGCATGGAATCGGCGCTGATAACCTCAATGGGCGTCCCCAGTCCCTCTTGAAGGTACCGGAGACTGTCCGTTTTTCCGACCCCGGTGGCGCCGAACAGAACCAATACGGGCCGGGGAGATGGCATGGATTAATTCCCTGGGGAATTAGGCTTCAAGCCGGTACTGAACCTTCCGGGTCAGAATTTGGCTAATTGCGGTGGAAACTACCTTACCGTTGTTCTTGCTCAGTTCCTCATCACCGGTAACGGTAACCTGGTAAGCACGGCGGATGGCTGCGCACGTCATTTCGTACACGTTTTCCTCTTCACTTATAAGCAAGTCAAGGGGAATTATCATGGAGCACTCCTCATGTATTCGAATACCTGCCAGAATACCACAATGCTCCGGTTTTACACAAGGCCCGCCCTGTTCGGCGGCTGTGGCTGCCACGTCGGGCTTTGCTACCGCAAATAGCCTCTATCAGCACCCGTCTTGGCCTCACTCTTCTTGGCCTCACTCTTCCTTCTTGGCCTCACATAACCGGGGCGAGCAATTCCCAGGCAAACCGGAAGCACTCCAGCCCGGGAATTTCTTCCAGGGTTCTTCCCGCTAACTCCCCCTCCACGGCCCGGCCGAACTGGTTCCATTTGCTGCCGGTTTGTAGGTCCCGGAGGGGAAGGCGCGGATCGCCGGTCTCTTCAAAGGTGAGGCTACCGAACCCCTTGATCTGCCGGTGGAACACCATCAGCACCCCGGTGGTTCGGGGAATGTCCCGGAAACTGTACACCGACTCAACTCCGGGATTCCACCAGGCTACCACGGGCCGCATCTCCTCGCCTTCCTCCAACCAGAGATTCCGGGCTCCCCACCCGGCTATCTGGCGGTGGGAAAGGATATGAACGGTATCCCCCATACCAAGCCGGGTGACCATCTCCATGGGATTTTCCTGGGATAAAAACCCCTCCTGGACCGGAGGCCATAGAAGCCCCGGCCTGGCCAGCTCATCATAGCCCGGGTATGCCGGCTGGCCGTAGGGCCTGCTGTATCCGGTCTGGCCGCTGAGAATGGTTAGGGGACCGGTTCGGTTCATGGTCAGGGCATCGCTGAATCCCATCCGTTTTCCGACAATTCGGGTTAATTGAGCGCCTGCCAGGGGCCCGGCGATGGCTTTGCCCGAGGCCTGAAGCCATAGGCTGCCGGTCCGGCGGTCCCAAAGAATATCGCTCCCGGCCATAATCACCCCGGTGGTCTCGAACTCCAGGTGATCATCCATGCCGTCAATACGGGCGTCATACACTCCGATGGTGCCCGCCAGGGGACTGAAGGTGACCAGAATCCGTTGTTGGCCGAGGACATCGTTTACTACAGGATGGTATTGCAGGATCCGCAGGGGATAGAGCCGGGTTCTAGCGGATCCCCGGACCAGGAGCATGGGCTCCGCATCGCCGTACCCCGTCAGACTGGCGGAGAAGCGCGGGGAATCCAGGGCTGGCATTACGACCCCCGGGGCAGCCGAGGGAACCGGTCCCTCTACCAGCTCAAGAACCTCCCGAGGTGATGGTTTAACCGGTGGGTTTCCGGCGCCCTCGGCGGCGGGCTGTTGGGCAAAACCGAAAACACCGGCGCACCCAATCCAAAGCAGCACAGCCGTCCAAAACCGACGGCTGACTCTCGGGGAAACAGGAGTAGCCATTACCGCGAAATCACCCTGTCCCAGATCCAACCCAAGCCAAGTAGTCCGATTACCCCGCCGTACAAGGCAACGGGGATAAAGGTTACTTCATAGATGTGGTTGAATCCCCGGACCGATCCGTAGACCCAGGCAATGGCACCGAGAAACAGAACCAGCAGCCCCCACCTGAGCCATCCAGGTATCCTCAGGGTATGAACCTGGGTAAGGACGAACATCCATAAGAAGCCGAACATGAACATGGGCCAAATGGGATTATCCTTATACACCGTAATGAGGGTCCCGTGGACTGCCACAAAAACCTCCAGAAGCACGATCCACCACCTGTTTGTATGCAGGGTAGTGTTAAACAGACTCATCTGGATAAAGAGCAAAAACATGTATACGAACCCGCTCACAAGCCCCCAGTTCCCATCCATGGGATGAAACCAGAAGGTAAACACCAGGGCCCAGGAGATAAACAGGCCGTGCCAGCGTTTAACCAGGGACAACATGGCCTGGGGCGGTTCAAACCGTCTGCCCCAGAACAAGCCCCGCTTGGGAATCATGATGTACAACACCAATACGAGCATGACGATGACCGAGCCTTGGCTGGTCCAGATGGGTACATCCCGGGCAAGTCCATCGTACCAGAGGTGGGTTTGCAGCAGATGCAGGAGTACGAATCCCAGGTTTGCTCCCAGCATGGCAATGTGCCACCTGCTCACCCTGCCGGGTTCCGGCTCGATCTTCCGACCCTTGAAAAACAGCCACCACACCACAACCTGATGGAGGACATACCCGGTCCAATAGCTCCAGCGCACCAGCCCACCCATCTGCTCGGTCTGCCAGGCGTAGAACGAGGCTCCGGTATCCTCTGGGAGGGGATAAAAGGCCTCCACCAGCAAGGGGGTTAGGATGATCATCAGGGCCGTGATAAGGGCAAAGGATCCCAGGGCGATGGCCGCCCATCGGCCCACGGTGAGATTAGCCGGTTTGTTCATGTTCATACTTATTCCTCGTGTAAGGACTGGATGAGATCCTTAAGGACCTCGTCTTCAATCTGTCCATCAATCTGACAGGTGCCGGCAGCGGCGTGACCACCCCCGCCGTATCGGAGCATCAGTTCACCGATATTGACCTGGGATGAGCGGTTAAAAATGGAGCGTCCTACGGAGAATACCGTATTACGGCGTTGGAATCCCCATACAATCTGGATACTAACCGAGGTATCCGGAAAGAGGGCGTACTTCACAAAGCGGTTTCCGGCGTAAATAGGATCCTCATCCTTGAGGTTGATTACTAACACGTTCTCATGTACGACGGCACAGCGTTTAAGCTGTTCCCGGAAGAGATTCTGGTGCTCAAAATAGAGGTCAACCCGTTCCTTCACATCCCGGAGGGCGAGAATTTCTTCGATACTATGGTCCCGGCAGTAATCAATGAGATCCATCATGAGCTGGTAATTAGAGATACGGAAGTTCTTGAAGCGGCCCAGACCGGTACGGGCATCCATGATGAAGTTGAGCAGGACCCATCCCTGGGGATTCAACACCTCATCCAGGGTGAACTGGGCGCTGTCTCCCTTATCCACTGCGTCCATCATCTCCTGGCTGATGGCAGGAAAGGCCTGGCTGCCGCCGTAGTAATCGTACACCACCCGGGCAGCGGAGGGGGCCTGGGGATCTATGATATGATTGGCCTGGGGGCCGACCCGCAGGGTTTCGGAGACATGGTGGTCAAAGGCCAGGTAAACCCCGGGAACATAGGGCAGATTCGTGGTAATGTCCCGATCCGTAACAGGAATCAACCCGTCTTGCATATCTTTGGGATGTACAAAGGTAATCTCGTCAACAAGGCCCTTTTCCCGCAGCAGCACTGCGCAGACAAGACCATCAAAATCGCTTCTGGTAAGAAGCCGGTAGGTCCCCTCAGCGGTCTGATCCATGGATCCTCCTGTGTATGCGAAAAGGGTAATAGAAAGCATGAGGCTTTGCAAGACGGTATTCTGCCGGTACAATACGAGCATGAAAACCATACCATACTCAAACCAATCACCCATGGTACTCGCCGGCGACATCGGCGGGACCAATACAACCCTGGCCCTGGTGGAGCGGGGATCCGCCGGGGATTTTACCGTCCTAGCCAGCAAACGGTTCTCCAGCCAGGATTTGTCCGGCATGGAAGAGGCCATCGCCCAGGCCCTGGATGAGTTTTCCGCAGACCATCCCCAGGCGAGCCTTCGGGGATGCTGCCTGAGCGGGGCCGGTCCGGTGGTGGACAATATCTGCCACACCTCCAATATCCCCTGGAACATTGACGGCCCGGCGATCCAGAAGAAATTCGGCCTGCCGACCATCATTATTAACGACTTCTCTGCCATCTGCTACGGCATCCCCCTGCTGGATCCGGCAGACCCGGCACAGCTAACCCCCCTGCCCCACCCCGACGGCACCATGCCGGCCCAGAGCGAGATGCTACCCGGGTTGTCGGTGCAGGCCGTGGTAGGCGCTGGTACCGGTTTGGGAATCGGGTACCTCGTAAAGGAAGGCCAACGCTATGTAGCCTTCCCCTCCGAAGCCGGACACAGCGATTTCGGAGCCTTTGACCCCGAAACCCGGGAGCTGCAAGCCTACCTTCACGAGAAGATCGGGGCGAACCCCGGCACCGAACAGTACGTATCCGGCCAGGGCATCGTAAACATCCATGAGTTTTTCTGCTCCCGCCAGTCCGCTCTGAATGAAACCAATACCGCCATCCTCGGCCTTCCCCGAGATCAGCGCGCCCCAGAGATCTCCAAGGCCTCAGACAGCGATCCGATCTGCGGAAAGAGCTTACAGCTCTTCGTTCAGATGTATGCCCGGTTCGCCAGCTCCATGGCTTTGACCTACCTGCCCAAGGGCGGATTATTCTTAGCAGGGGGAATCGCAGCGAAAAACAAGCAGTGGTTCATCAAGGATTCTTTTTTCATGGAAACCTTTCTAAAAAATTATAAAGAATCCATGAAGGCAGCCCTCTATAATATACCCGTGTACATTGTAGAGGATTATGGGATTTCACTCTCCGGAGCAGCCCATGGTTTCTTCTCCCTTAACCAGTAACCCGGCGGCATAACCGGGCCGGACGGCGAAAGGAGTTACCATCATGAATAACCAGGAACTTGCAGCCCTGCTCGAGCACCAGGGTATCGACGCGGACCTGTCCCTGTCCATTCTTGAGCGCTACAACACGGGAGCATTGCACCGGAACGCCGAAACGATTTCCGGGATACCGAATCTAGACGGCGACCGAATCCTGGACCATGATGCCTTGCCTACGGTCAGTCTGCCCGCATCGGAAATCCGGCGGGCCCTGGGCGAATTGGGCATTTCCGCTTCCGAGCAGGATACCATCCTGATCCACCTGCAGTGGCTGGCTCCGGGGAAGGATTACAGCATCGGGGCCCCGGAGTACTCCGGGGCCAAACCCCTGGATCCTCCGGCCCATGACACCCTCATGATTCTCAGTCCGAGGCATTACACCTTCCTGGGCTGGATCCTGCTGCCCCTGGTGAGTTTTGGGGTCCTGAACGGGGGATCAGCCACCAGCTATGCCGACGAAAAGAAGAACAAACAACCCGATCCGGGGGTTTTTTCGACATTTAGGGACTACTTTGCCCGTCATGCCAAGGAGGTTCGGGGCATACCCAAGGGAATTGCCCCTGGGTACTACAATCAGGACGGCTCCCCGGGGCCGAGTTTTCTGGTTCTCAAGCTGCGGGCCAGCCTGCTCATGGCAAAACAATGCCTGGCCATCCGCAAAAGCTTAGAACTGCCAACCTCCCAGGACCTGCGGCCCCTCTTTCCCTTCTTTCAAATGACCAGCCGGGCGAATACCGAGACCATCCTGAACACCTACCGGGAGTACGAAAACCACCCCCTGCTGAGGCCCTTGGCCGAGGAGCTGGGCATCAAGATCTCCGACTGGAAAACCGGTATTCAGCCCATGGTAGCCGCGTTGACCCATAGCGATGAGGGGGAGCCCAAGAGCATTTTCCTCAAGGCCTACGGAAAGCCCCATACCCCCCTTGCCCTGCCCGGCGGCCATGGTCAGAACTTTCTGACCCTCCGAACTATCTACCGGGACCTTTTTAACCAGGGAAAACGCCTCGTTTATCTCGGGAATGTAGACAATCTCGGGTTTCTGCCCGATCCCCAGAGTATCGGCTACCTGGTGATCGACGGGGCCTGTGCTGCCTTTGATTTTGCCTTCAAAACCAGGGTGGATACCAAGGGGGGAATCCTGCTACGCCGGGAGGACGGCGGACTTACCTGTGCGGACATCGGTCCCGCCATCAGCCCCGAAGAGGTATCCCAGGCGGAAGACCAGGGTACAAAAATCCTCTTCAACTGCGCTACCGGATTGTTCCGTCTGGATTACCTGGACGAACACCTGGAACGGATCATTGAGGAGCTGCCGACCCGGATTACCGACCAAAATAAGGATGCCGGAAAGTACAGTCAGGCAGAGCAGGTAACCTGGGAGGTCCTATCACTCCTGGACCGCTTCTTGGTGTTCGGTGTGAATAAATACCACCGGTTCCTGGCTGCCAAAATTCTCATGGACACCTACCTAACCAGCGGACTGCTCCCCACACCCCCAGATACGGACCAACGGGACCAACAGGATCATCCAGCCAGGCCTGAGATCTCCCCGGAGGTCTACCAGGTAGCCCGGGAGCTCCACGAGGGGCTTGAATACCTGCTCACCCACCGGTACGGCCTCATCCAGAAGGACGGAACCTGGATCGATCCGGGCGCCGGCCAGGTTCAGTAAGCCAGGTTCAGTAAGCCAGGTTCAGTAAGCCAGGTTCAGTAAGCCAGGTTCAGTAAGCCAGGTTCAGTAAGCCGGAGAACCGCCTCCTAGCCCAGCCCCAGCATGGGCCGCGAACCCTGCAGGACCTTCCGTTCAAATTGGCTCTGCATTTCCCGGCTGATAAAATCTAGAATCTTATGCTGGGCTGTGGTATCTGTGGAGTGTTGGAAGAGGACAACATACACCGTCGCCGTATCCGTTTTCCGCATCCCTGCCACGATCCCGTCCACCAGGGCCAAGCGGTTTCCGAGATTCAGCTGAATTCCCGGCAGGCGCTGGTTCTGCTCCAGGTGGATGTGGTGTCCCGGATCAAAGGCACAGGCCATTCCCGCCACGGAGATATCATAAATCCGGCCCGTTCGGACCGAACCGTCGGTTTTGATGTTATATCCCGCCCGGGTTTGATCGGTACAGTTTACCCGGAGGTGCTTACGCCTACCCGGCTTGTAAAAGGCCTTCAGGGTCTCTCCCATTTGGGAAAGCACAACCTGGGGACTGCGCTGGCTATCCACCACCCGGTGGGGAAGATCATAGGGCTTCAGGGCGCTGGCGATGATTCCGGCCTCAGCCTTGGTGCACAAGCCCAGGGCCACATCCCGGGTTTTCAGATGTCCGGCAAGCCCGCCGATAATACGCAGCCATTCATCGGCCGGCACCCCGGCATCCAGGTTGCAAAAGAAGATGCTCCCCGGAAAGACCTCGGCGCATTGTTTGATACCCTCATGGCTCTGGGTAACCAGGGTGGGGATTTGTTTTCGAATGAATAACGGAACAACCTGCTCCCGAACCCATGGGGGCGGAGCAAAGAACAAGACAGAACTTCCCTCAATCATGGCAGCCCTTACACACAAGAAATGCTCTTTTTTTACTTAATCCCCGAAGCCGGGGGCGGGGAGCTACCCGTTATCCGAGGCCCCTTGGGTGAAGTTATACCATGAGGTTTGGGATTTTGCATCAGTTTTTGCCGGTTTTAGGGTGATTTCCATGCCTGGGGTCTCAGACGCTGACGGGGCTTCCCCCGTCCAGGCCGAGGAAGAGCGGCCCCGCGAACCATGGGCACCCAACCCTAGGGTGCCGAGGTGTCGCCGCCCTGAAAATCCCGGTACAACAGGCTGGGCTGCACCCCCGTATTGTTCTGATATTTCCCCGACGAGTAGGTATCGTAATCACCCTGGATACTGTGGTAAAAAATCTGGCAGATCTGCACCCCGCTGTAGATGCGGATGGGCTGAACGCAGAAGATTTCCAGGGTCCAAAAACCCCGGAACCCCACATCCCCGAAACCGGCGGTAATATGCACGAAGAGCCCTAAGCGCCCGATGGACGACCGCCCCTCCAGCATGGGAACCAGGCCGTTGGTGGCGGTGTACTCCTTGGTACGTCCCAGGTACAGGCGGTGGGGCTCCAGCAGCAGTCCTTCCTCGGGAATTGTAATCCGTGATGCCGGGTTGGGGGTGCGCATATCCAGGACAGGATTGTCGTAGACAAGCAGGTCCTGATGTAAACGCAGATTGTAACTGTTGGGATTCAGCTGATCCGGGTGAAAGGGATCAATAATTATTTCAGAACCGAGTTTGTTCTGAATTTCACGACCCGAGAGTATCATTGGAAGGACTAGGGGATCTTACATCAGATCCCGGGGTTTGCGGGCTTCTTTGCCGGTCTTTTCACACACGGCAAAGTGCCGCATTTTACCATTTTCGAATACAGACTTCATAATAATCTTACCGCCCCAGCGGCTTACTAGTTCCTTCGCACCTTCACGACGTGCGTTCTTTGAAATGTTACCACCTGCCATAAGAATCTCCTTTGCGGTGTATAGTTAAATCGAGCTGAATATGTACCAGATAAGCCGGAAAAAGGCAAGTCCGCAGAGGCGGGACATTCACCCCTTGCTGGATATCGGATACCTCAGTCGAAAAAAAGGGGGCTAATCCCGGAAGACCGCCCCCCAAATTGATCAATACCCTGGATCAACCGGCGTCGATGGCGTCTACAGGACAAACCTCGGCGCAGGCTCCGCAGCTGGTACAAGCCTCGGGATCAATCACACGTACGTCACCCTGCTCGGAAATGGCCTCTACAGGACATTCAGGCTCACAGGCGCCGCAGTTGATGCATTCGCTATTAATTGAATAAGCCATAGCGTGCTCCTTTATTCTGTGGATGGGCCATTATAGACCCCAGTCACCGGCTTTGACAAGCAGCGTTATGCCGGCATGGCTAAAACTCCGTTACCAGCAGGCTTGCCCCGGCTCGAGAAAGGGCCCGGGGCTTCCGCAGCTCCAGGCGTCCGGAGACAACCTGGGGCCACCGGGCTCTGAGCGCCCGGATTACCTCCAGCGCCAGGGTCTCCAGAAGGTAGTATTCCCCCTCCTGGGCAGTCTGCATAATGACCTCGCTCATCCCGGCGTAATCCACCGCGAACTGTACATCATCACTCTGGGCCGCCCGGGTTGCATCGTAACTGCACCGGAGGGTTACCGCCAGGGGTTGGGGAAGATCCCGTTCCTCGGGATACACCCCGATAATACAGTCAAAGACAAAATCCTCGAATCCAACCTGACATATAAACTGGTTATCCTTCATTGATAGCCCTCCTTGTCCGTGTCCATCCTACCCTTCAACCCCCCCGGGTTCCAAGGCCTGGGTCTATGAATCCCCTGGGCACCCGGTTACCAGCCCGGCCTTGCGTTGGGGGGAAAATCGGATGATACTACCCCCGAGAGGAACTATATGCTTGCAGTTTTTGACAGCGACGGCTGCGTCTTTGACACCATGGAACCCAAACACCGCCGCACCTTTATTCCCCAGGTAGTCCGCCACTTCGGTCTTGAGGCCTTAGAACAGGAGCTGACCGAGGTGTGGTGTAGGATAAACCTGTACAGCCGCAGCCGGGGGCTCAACCGCTTCCCCGGACTTATCGCAACCCTGGATACCCTTCGGAAGGACTACGGATTCTCCGATCTGCCCACCCTCCCGGCATTACGGGAATGGCTTGCCGGCGCTCCAACGCTCTCTAATCCGGCCCTGGAACAGGCCATCGGGAATACCCCGGAAGTATCCGAGGCAAGACAGGAGTTAACCCGGGTTTTAGCATGGTCCCAGGATGTAAACAATCTAGGGAAAACCGTCCTGGCAGACCCCGGGATTTTTTCCGGAGCTGAGGAAGCCATGAACACTCTGGCGCACCAGGGATTCACTCTGGGGGTGGTCAGCCAGAGTCCCCGGACATCGGTTATCCAGCACTGGCAGAGCCGGGGACTCATAACCCGGTATCATCTTTCGGATAGAATGTTCGGCCAGGAGGACGGAAAGAAGGCAGACTGCCTCATAGACCTAACCCGGCACCCCGCCGAGGACAGGATTCCCCCACTGCCGTCCCCGGGCCCTACAGATAGAATCCAGCCGGCCCTGCCGTCTGCACAATACGCCCCGCCCCAGCATCCCCCGGGGATCTTCTTCGGCGACGCCCCGGCTGATCTTGAGGCAGCCCGGGAGGCGGGATTTCTCTTCTTTCCCATCATTCCGGGCAGGGAGGTGCAATCCTGGCAGTCGGTGCTGATCTGGTTAGATTCCTGGGCTGTCCCGGGAAAAATTCCGGGCAAGAACGCGGAGACGGGGTTAACCCGTTTACAGGAAGAATTTCTGACAAGCCTGCCCCCTCTGGACGAGGGAGGATTCGGCTATAACGGAGAGTAGCACACCGAGTACGAGTTCCAGCCCGGGACAAGCTCCATAAACCAGGGATCGGGGGGCTGCAGGGCTATACCCCCGGAAACCGCTCTCAGGCGCGCAGGCCCTTGTCCCCGGCGTCCCGGGAAACTCCGCGACAGTGAACCCGTCCCCGGGATCAGGCAAAGGCCTTAAGGTAGATTTCCACGCTTCGGGCCATTTCCAGAGCGAACTCGGAGATGTGTTTACGCTGGTAGACGCCTTGGATGTAGTGGTCAAAATCAAAGTCATCCCTGCCGGAGCGCTCCTGAAACATCTGCCTGATCTGGGTTTCACTCAATGGACTGTAGCTGTCGGTCTGGACGATGTACCGGGGGTCAAACCGGGGCGGTTTTCTCCGCTGAATCTGCTGTTCCGTGGGGTAGCCGTAGACCAGCATGGCAGCGGGGACGACCCAGGGGTCCAGGGTCAGCAGGCTGGTCACCTCCTGGTGTTGTTCCACAATATCGCCGATGTAGCAGGAGCCGAGGTTCAGGGCGTGGGCCGCTACAACGGTGTTTTGGGCTGCAATGAGGGCATCGGCGAGGGCGAGGATCAGGTCGCTGTATTGGGGTTTGCGGGGTTCAAGCCCGGCGGCGCGGTAGATATCGGTCCAGCGCCGGCAGTCCGCCAGGAATATGAGTACCAGGGGGGCTTGGGCGATGAAGGGCTGGTTATCGCAGAGCCGGGCCAGGCGCTGTTTTTTTTCCTGGCTCTGGATGTCCAGGATAGTGTAGAGCATCTGGTTTCCCGCGGTGGGAGCCTGGAGGGCAGCAGTGATGATCTGGCGTCGTTCCTGGGGGGCAATAGGCCGGTCTTGAAAGACCCGGACGGATTTCCGGTCATTCAGCTGGGTAAGGACGTCGGGTTGATTCGGCATGGTCGGTTCTCCTGTTTCTGGGGCTGGGGAGGTGAAGATGGCATGGGAATCCCCTCAAAACCGGATCCCACCCCCCTCGAAAGAGGGGTTAAAACCCCGTGGATCCCGAGGCTAACAGATCTCGGGCGCTCAGCAGCAGCTGCCGGGTCTCATCAAGGCTGATGCAGGCGTCGGTAATGGAGACACCGTGCTTCAGCTGATCGAGATTTTCAGGGATCGCCTGACGGCCCTCGTGAATATTGCTCTCTAGCATGAATCCGGTAATCTCATGAACACCGCTGAGACGCTGGCGAAGGATATCCTCCAAAACCAGACGCTGCCGGGTATGATCCTTCCCGGAATTGGCATGGGAACAGTCCACCATGACCCGATCCAGGAGGCCGGCCTGGCGAAGCAGCTGCCCCGACCGCTCCACCTGTTCGCGGTAGTAATTCGGCCCCTGGTTGCCTCCCCGGAGGATGAGGTGACTCAGTTCGTTGCCCCGGGTAGCCAGGACGCAGGTATTCCCATGAATGTCGATTCCAATGAAGCGGTGGGGCTTACAACTGGAGGCCATGGCGTTGACGGCGGTCTCGATGTTGCCGTCGGTTCCGTTTTTAAACCCGATAGGCATACTCAGTCCCGAGGCCATCTCCCGGTGGGTTTGACTCTCGGTAGTCCGGGCGCCGATGGCTCCCCAGGACAGGAGATCGTCAATGTACTGGGGCACGATGGGATCAAGCATCTCGCTTCCCGTGGGAATACCCAGACTGGTGATGTCTACCAGAAGCTTTCGGGCTAACCGCAGGCCGGTCTGGATATCGTAGGAGCCGTTCAGGTGGGGATCAAGAATGAGTCCGCGCCATCCCAGTTTTGTCCGGGGTTTTTCAAAATACACCCGCATGACCAGGTATATCTCCTGCTCCACTTCCTTCCGGAGTTCGGCGAAGTGCCGGGCATACTCCAGTCCCAGTTCAGGATCATGGATTGAACAGGGACCCACTACCCCGAGCAGCCGCCGGTCCCGACCGGTAAGAATATCTTGGATCACCCCGCGGCTTTCCACCACCGTGGCCACACTCTGGGCGGTGATGGGAATCTCCTCTATGAGCCGGCTGGGGGGCGTTAGGGCCTCTACGCTGGCAATCCGCAGGTCGCTGGTTTTTTCGATGGGGCCCGCCATGGGGTCGTGGAGCTGTTGCTGGTGGTTATCCATTGTATTTCCTTCTTGGTTTTTCCGGGGTGATTCTCATGCCCGGACTTCCGGCATCCTCAGTGCTTTCATGAACCGCCCCCGGCAGTGTCGTTTCATTCCGGCAGGAAATCCTGAGCTCCCGGGCTTTCCGGGTGGCAAGCCCCCGAACCGCCGAGTCATACGGTTTCCGTGATCTGCTTCACCGAGGCTGGTGCCGGGTCCGGCGGCTAACAGAACCCGGAGAACGTGGTTCTGGAATGTGCATCCCGGGGTACTGGGACCGAGTCAGGCCGGACAGGCCGGACACACCCCCAGTCTGTGAGGGTAGCCGGTTTACCCCCGGGCAATCAAGACTGAGCCAGGGCTATCTGCTTCCAAACCTCGGGCTCGTCACCGATGGCGACCATCGTTTTTGTCCGGACCAGGGGAGTTTTTATCAATCCCTGGTCGGCTTCCAGCTCCTCGGATACGGAAAATTCCATATAGGCCATACCCCGGTCCTGGTAGGCCCGGCTCTGGCTGTCCAACATCTCATCCCAGCTGCGAACCTGGGCGATGTGGGAAAGTTCCCGGGGAGCCAAGCCCTTTTCCTGGATATCCCGAAACTGGAAGGGAATCCTCCGTTCCTTAAAAAACCGCTCAGCCTTCCGGGTGATTTTACATTTTTTTGTACCGATAATCTGAATCATAAAAAAAGTATAGCAAATTGACGCCCCCCAGAACAGGTGATACTCTGCCATCTATGAAACGAACACGCGTAAAGGAACTGTTATCCTCATCTCCCGGAACTACTCCGGTTTCCGCTAAAGGCTGGATCCGTACCAAACGGGAAAGCAAGGACCTTGTTTTTTTTGAGATAAATGACGGCTCTTGCCTCTCTGCCATCCAGGTCGTGGTAGACCGATCCACAGCCGAAGGGGCCCAGGCCCTGGCGAAGTCCGACCTGCCTCGCCTGCAGACCGGCGCCTCGGTGGCGGTGGAGGGAACCCTGGTGGAAAGCCCGGGGAAGAATCAGGCGGTGGAACTGCATGCCACCTCCATTCAGGTTATCGGTGAAGCTCCCTCAGACAGCTACCCCCTCCAGAAGAAGCGGCATAGCTTTGAGTTCCTCCGGGAGATTGCCCATCTGCGACCCCGGACCAACACCTTCGGCGCGGTCATGCGGGTGAGAAACCGGATGGCCATGGCCATCCACGAGTATTTCCAGCAGTTGGGCTTCACCTGGGTCCACACCCCTATTATTACCGCCAGCGACGCCGAGGGCGCGGGGGAGATGTTCCAGGTTACGACCCTGCCCCTGGAAAAGATTGCGAAGGCAGATCCTTCCCGCTTCAAGGAGGGCATCGATTATTCCCGGGATTTTTTCGGAAAACCAAGCTACCTGACCGTCAGCGGCCAGCTCAACGCAGAAATTTTCGCCACCGCCCTGGACCGGGTGTATACCTTCGGACCGACCTTCCGGGCTGAGAACTCCAATACCAGCAGGCACCTCGCTGAATTCTGGATGATTGAACCCGAGGTAGCCTTCTGCGACATTTCCTGCAATATGGATCTGGCCGAGGGATTTCTGAAGCATGTTCTCCAGGCAGTGCTCCGGGACTGCGCGGAGGATATGGCCTTTTTCGATGCCCGGATCCAGCCGGGAATTCTCAACCAGCTGCAAGAGGTGGTGGACTCCACCTTTACCCGGATTACCTACACCCAGGCGATAGCAGATCTGGAGGCAGGTATGGCCCGGGGAGTTTCCTTTGACTACAAGCCCTCCTGGGGGGCAGATCTCCAGAGCGAGCATGAAAAGTACCTCACCGAGGAGGTCTACCACGGACCGGTAATCGTAACCGACTACCCCAAGGAGATTAAGGCCTTCTACATGAAGCTCAACGAAGACGGGAAAACCGTTCGGGGCATGGATATCCTGGTTCCCCGGCTTGGCGAGATTATCGGGGGCAGCGAGCGCGAAGAACGTCTGGATGTTCTGGAGGCGAGGATGAAGGAGCTTTCCCTGGATCCCCAGGACTACTGGTGGTACCTGGATCTCCGGCGCTTCGGAACCGTACCCCACTCGGGGTTCGGACTGGGATTCGAACGCCTTATCCAGTATGTAACGGGCATGCAAAACATCCGGGATGTAATCCCCTTTCCCCGGACCCCGAAAAATGCAGAGTTTTAGACACCCCCACGGGTCTCAGCCCCCTCGACGGAGGGTACTACGCTCCCTCGATAGCCGCCCCTCCCCTAGGCGGGGGGGGCTTCTCCTCCGGTCGATGGTGATAATCCTGGTGCTAGGGATGCTTTCCCTGGTTTCCAGTTGCATGACTCTCCCCAAAACCGGCAGGGCCACTGTTCTGGATTCCCCGAACTCCCCGGACTCCCCGGGCCAAACACCCCCACCCCCGGAGCAGGCGCAGGATTCAACCCAGGATGGAATTGCAGCGATGAATGCCGGCCGCCAGGACCCCCTGGTTTGGATCCTGGAAAAACCCGGGGTACGGCTGACCATTCTCGGGTCGGTGCACCTCGCCCACCCGGGTATGTTTCCCCTCCCTGATTACATCCTTGAGGCCTTCGATTCGGCCGACCGCCTGGTGGTGGAGGTGGATCTCAGCCGGCTTACCCCGGGCTACACCCAGAAAATCACCATGGAAGCCATTACCCTGCCCAAGGGGACGAGTCTGCTGGAGCTCATTCCCGAACAAACCTCGGACCGCCTCATCGAAGTCCTTACCGACTATCCCCTGCCCCCGGGATTCGCAGAGTCCCTGCAGCCCTGGGCCTTAGAACAGCTGTTGATTACCATGACAGCAGCCCGGGAGGGGATTCATACGGAACAGGGCATTGATGCCTATTTTATTCAGCGGGCGATCTCCCAGGATAAATCCATCCATGAACTGGAAACCCTGGAGGAACAGTTGGGGTACTTTCAGCTGATTCCCCGGGAGAGCCACATCGCCAGCCTGGATCATACCCTGGAGAGTCTGGAGGAGATTCCCGGAGATATCCACGCCCTGCTCCAGGCCTGGAAGGCCGGAGATCTTCATGCCATTGAAGCCCTCATATGGGAAGATTGGGACCCGGATAGGGCGGATGATGTGATAAACCAGATCTTATTAACCGATCGCAACCACCGCTGGGTTGACCGCATCGAAGCAATGATCCACCCCGGAGGAACCGAGCCCTCCCCTCAGAATGCAGCCAGGGGAGAGAACCTCTTTGTGGTCGTCGGGTTTGGCCATTTGGTAGGCGAGGAATCCCTGGTTGAACTGCTGGTGGACCGGGGATTTACCGTCCGCAGCACTTTTTAAACTTCTTACCGCTGCCGCAGGGGCAGGGATCGTTTCGCCCAACCTGCGGTCCGGTATTAACGACCGTCTTTGGCACCAGGGTGCCCTCCACAAAGTACCATGACCCGTCGAGTTTTTCGAAGCGGCTCTGCTCATGGTGCTCATACTCCACCCCATCCTGGGAAAACCGGGCGATGAACTCCACCCCGCCCTGGGTATCCCCCGTCTCTCCACCCTGGGAGGCAATAATCTCCAGACCACGCCATTCGGACTCGGCGGCCCAGGCCCGGGTGGCTTCCACATCCAGGGAATCTCGGGTATCGGGATGGTGGGTATTTACAATATAATCCACCTCCCCCAGGGTATAGGCGGTGTATCGGGACCGCATAAGGGCCTGGGCGGTGGGAGCAGCCTGGGCTCCGGTAAGGTAGGGCTGACAACAGTGCAGGTAGGACTGGCCGCTCCCGCAGGGACATGTACTTGCTTTTATGCTCATGAGGGATAACTATATCCATACCGGAGGGGGGAATCAACACTCCCTCGGGCCGGCAGTACGACCCGGCAGTACGACCCGGCAATACGACCCGGCAATACGACCCGGCAATACGACCCGGCAATACGACCCGGCAATACGACCCGGCAGTACGACCCGGGAGTACGACCCGGTGGTGCTGTGGTCGGCTTTCAAACCGGCTCGGGATGGTATATCCTAATCTCCGGCTTACAACCCTATGGTATACTGATACGACTACTAAAGGAGTGCAACCAATGAATACAGATCCAAGCAGATCCCCTGCTTCTTCCATCGACGTTACCGCAATTATCGAAGAGGCTAAGGCCAGGGCCTTAGCTGAAACCAAGGACGAACCAACCCCGACACCCACCACCACGGTAGAATGGCCCCTTACCTGCACCGTCGGGCCGGGGCTTGAGGGCGCCATTGCCTGCGAGACCAAGGTTGGGTATGTGAACGGCCAAAAAGGATGGCTGGTGTACCGGGGATATAACATCTTTGACCTCTGCGCCTACTCGAGCTTTGAAGAGGTCAGCTACCTGCTTCTCCACGGAAGTCTCCCCAGCCCGGCTGAATTGGAAGCCTTTAACCAGAAGCTCTCCACCTACCGGGATATCAGTCAGACCCTCCGGCTGCTGATGAACTTTCCCGTGGAGCAGATCAGTCCCATGGCGGCCCTTCGCCTGGGCATAAACCTGATGCGGCAAAAACAGACCTTCCGGGATTACGAGGGCGCCCTATCGGATCAAGCCCCCATCGCCAGCGATGAGGACTCCATACCCATGGAAACCCTGCCCAAGGGCGACCGGGAAGCCATCTATCAATTCGATAAACCCCATTTTATCGCCCCCATGGATACCGCATCGGATCTCGGCAGCAGCACCGAACTGGAGAGCTGTTACCGCCTTATCTCAGGGGTAGCCGTTCTGACCGCAGCCATCGTCCGGATACGCCAGGGTAAACTCCCCATTGAGCCTCGACGAGACCTGTCCCATGCGGCAAATTTTCTCTACATGGTAACCGGAGAGGTTCCGGATGATCTTCAAACCCGGATTATGGATGTTAATCTCATCCTCCATGCCGACCATGGTATGAACGCCAGTACCTTCTCCTCCATGGTGGTGGCTTCCACCCTCTCGGACATTTACTTTTCCATCGGGGCCGGGGTTGCCGCCCTGAGCGGTCCCCTGCACGGGGGAGCCAACGAAGAGGTAATCAAGGTGCTTCAGGAGATCGGCAGCCCCGACCGGGTAGAACTCTGGTTTGACCGGGCGAGGAAGGAAAAACGGAAGATTCCGGGATTCGGCCACCGGGTATACAAGGCCTACGATCCACGGGCGCGGATTCTCGGCCCTCTGGCCGAGGCCCTGGCGCAGCAAAATCCCAAGATGACCCTGCTCATGAAGACGGCAAAGAAACTGGAACGCACCGTGGTTGAAAGCCTGGGCAAGGAAAAAAAGATCTTCCCCAACGTAGACTTCTATTCCGGGTTAGTGTACAAGGCCCTGAACCTGCCGTCGTCGATATTTACGCCGATCTTCGCTATGAGCCGGGTCTCAGGCTGGACCTCCCGGATCATCGAATACCTGGAGCATAACCGTATATTCCGGCCCCGGGCCATCTATACCGGCGATTTTTATGAGGATTTCCCCAGACAGGGAGATTCGAAATAGTCCTAATCCGGCCTGCCTAGGCTCTGCTGTCCCAGGTAATTCCCCGAGCCTCCGCCCATAATTGAAGGGCCGGCAGAAAGGGATTTCCCTGGGTCAGGGGCAGGTGCAGGAGGGAACTGCCGGAGAATACCGTAACCCAAAGAACCTCGGGATAATCGGTACTCGGTTCCAAGGTAAACCGTTCCAGGGAATCAACCGGCAGGTAGAGAATCCGGTAGCCGTTATCCACAATCCGGTCGGTCTTAATATTCTCATACCGCCGGACGAGGATGAGCTCCTGGGATGCCTCCAGAACCATGGTCTCCCCGATCCGGTGGGGGAACAGCAGCCGGATGAGGGGCTCAAAGAGTCCGGCTGTTCGGCGTAACAGTACGTCATGCTGGTGGAGCAGAACCCGGAGTCTGCCCTCGCTCCGGCCGAACCGCTCCTGGAGATTGGCATAAAAGTAGCTAAGCTCCGCCTGGGGCAGCACCTGCTTCTCCAGTTGGTCCTGCAACCCGGATGCCCGGGACGATCCGGTAGACTTGGCGGTTCCACCCGCAGGGAGTCTCTGGCGCAGCAGCGCAATAAAATCACCAATACTATCAGCAGACACCGTATTAAAGCGAATACCCACCCGTTGGGTCCCAAGGTAGAGAATGAGCTCCCCGCGAAGCAGGTTATGACTTACCTCCACAGCCTTGATGCCCTCCAAGGGATGTTCCTTGGCTTCCACCCTGCCCTGGTCGGTACGGCTGAGGATCACAAGATGGGTATCGGTAATCCCCAGGAGGTGCTCGTAAAGATCCATTCCGGGTTTGGCATGGCGGCGGTCAATATCCCGGGGAATTTTAAGAAGCATTTTGCAGTCCCCGGGGGCTGGCGCCATCCCGCGAAACAGAGGCGGAATCTGATCGTCATCCTGAATCTCGATAATCCATGGTCCAAAGGCCGAAAATTCTTGGTTGATCATAGTTCCAGTATAACCCCTATGCCAGTTTTTTTGGGGGTGGAATTCCCTGCCAGAGGGGAATACCCGGTTTTTAGGGTGATTTTAATGCCTTCCTGGCATACAATGCCCCCATGAAGATTCAACCCCCGACATTGCTGCTCTTTGACGCCGATAATACCCTTCTCGATTTTACCGCCTCCCAAACCTGGGCTCTGTCGCACACCCTTGCCCGGTTCGGTATGGACGATACCCCGGCGGTGCATGAGCTGTACAGCCGGATAAACCACCGGCTCTGGGCGCAGCTGGAGAGCCAGAGCATCAGCTCCCAGGAACTCCGTCTTGAGCGCTTTCGGCTGCTCCTGGAGACCCTGGACACACCGGCGGACCACCGGGCATTAAGCAGTAGCTACCTGGAATTCTTGGCCCAGGGTACCCATCTTGTCCCCGGCGCCCGGCAGCTCGTTTCACAGCTTCATGGAATCGTACCCATGGCAATTGCCACCAACGGCATCAAGGAGATCCAGCACAGCCGCCTGAAAGGCAGCGGCCTGGCGGGTTTTTTTGAGGAGATTATTGTTTCCGAGGAGGCCGGGGCGGCGAAACCTGACCAGCGGTTCTTTTCGTACGCCTTCAGCCAGCTGGGCTTTTCACCCGCCGACCGCCCCCGGGGAGGCCGGGTGGTCATGATTGGCGATTCGCTGTCATCGGATATCCGGGGTGGAAACCTCGCGGGCATCCACACCTGCTGGTTCAACCCCGGAAATACCCCGGCACCCGAACCCATGAGCCAGGACAGCCCGACCTATACCATCACTGCCCTGGATGAGGTACTTGTCCTTCCGGGGCTTAAGGAACAGCTTAGCGTTCCAGGATAGCCGAGATTTCCTTCATCTGGCGGTCCGTCAGGGGACCCTTCTCCAGGGACATGAGGTTTTCCCGCACCTGGTCCTCCGTTCGGAATCCTGGTATGGGAACCGTATTGGGGCTTCGGGCCCAGAGCCAACCCAAGGCCCCTTGGGAAAGGCTGCGCCCGTCCTGGGTCAATACCTCCCGGACTGCATCCCGCTTCGCCAACCACTCAGCACTCGGTTTTCCATCCTTGAAGTACTTCATCCAGTCCGGGCTTTTTGCCCCACGGACATCATTATTCCCGGGCTTTGTGGCACCGGTGTATTTTCCGGTTAACAGACCCATGGCCAGGGGCCCGCGATTGATGGCTGCCAGGTTATACCTCTCGGCAACAGCGATTACATCGGGATTGTCATCAAGAACGTTGAGCTGAAACTGCACTGCTGTACAGTGCTCCCCCTGGGCGAAGAACTCGGCACGGTCTGGAAAATCGGTACTCCAGCCGTAGGCCCTGATCTTTCCCTGGGCGACCAGCTCCTCCAGGGTCTCCCGAACCGGCCCAGCCTGGTCGGCAGGATAGCCGTTATCATGAAACTGGTAGAGATCGATATAATCGGTTCCAAGGCGCCGAAGGGAATCCTCGCAGGCCCGGCGGATTCCCTGGGGTGTTGCATCGCTGCCGGTAACCTGCCGGGTCTGCTCATCGAAGACCGCGTTAAACTTGGTAGCAATTACCACCTCGGAGCGGCGGCCCTGGAGCGCCCTGGCCAATACCCGCTCACTATGTCCGGCACCGTAGACGTTCGCTGTATCAAAGAAGGTAATACCCCCCTCCAGCCCCGCGTGAATAGCCCGGATGGACTGGTTATCATCCACCTCGCCCCAGCCGTTCGGGGTGTCCCCGGACCAAAAGGGTCCGCCTATGGCCCAGCACCCCAATCCCAGGGCGCTCACCTGAATACCCGAGCGGCCCAGCTTCCTGGTACGCCAACTGATGTTCTGTTTTGTTTCTGCCATACATACCTCCGTCCACCATGGTACCATGGATGGGGTGTTAGTTGCAGCAAAAAACTTACCTGCGTGTTCTTGGTGCCAAACCTGCACCTACCCCTGGATCTGGCCGGTTATGCGAATCTTACCAGGCAGATCGATAACCCGGCCCGCGATACATGCCTCCACACCCTGGGATACTAATACCTTGAGGCAATCCTCCGCTCGGTTCTCGGCAACCCCGAACAGGAGTCCCCCGGAAGTCTGGGGATCAAAGAGCAACCCACGGGTACGATCGCTCAGGTCTGCCAAGTTCTCCACCAGGGGCCCCCGGAACTCCAGGTTATTCTTCGTGCCCCCGGGTGTCAGCCCCTGGCTCACATACTCGGCGGCTCTGGGTAGAATCCTCAACCCCGCTGCGTCGATTTCCATGCCCAGGGATGAATGCACCACCATTTCGCTGGCGTGCCCGATCAAGCCGAACCCCGTAACATCCGTACATGCCGAAACCCCGAAGGCACGGATTGTTTCAGCCGCCCGGCGGTTTAGTTGAACCATACTGCGCGTTGCAGCTTCCACCGCCTCGGGATGAGCCCGTCCCTCCCGGAGGGCCATATTGATGGTACCCGTCCCCAGGGGTTTGGTAAGGATCAACCGATCCCCAGCAGCCAGGGTATTGTTTTTCCAAACCTCCCGGGGATGCACCAAACCGGTAACGGAGAGCCCGAATTTCAGCTCACCATCCTGAATGCTGTGCCCACCGACCAAGGGGGTATCCGCCTCCCGGAGAATCTCCAGGGCGCCCTGGAGAATTTCCCCCAGCACCTCGATATCCAGGGTTCCCAGGGGAAATCCGACAATGCTCATTGCGGTTACCGGCCGGCCGCCCATGGCATACACATCCGAAAGGGCGTTCGCCGCAGCGATCATACCGAAGGTCCGGGGATCATCCACAATGGGCGGGAAAAAATCCAGGGTCTGCACCAGGGCGGTATCCGGGCTGATCTGATATACCCCGGCATCATCGCTGGTGGAAAAATCAACCAACAACCCCGGATCCACCATGCGGGGCAGACCGCACAAGGCCTTATCCAGGAGACCCGGGGCAATCTTTGCTCCGCATCCGCCGAAGGTTGTAAACTTGGTTAACTGCATATCCCCTCCTTATTAATCCTCTCGTTCCGTCTCACCACCGCCGTATTCTCCCGAACTCAAGGCAGCGGCAGCAGCCCGGGGATCATCCTCCATGGGCTTCAACTCCCACACCCGGCCAGGCCGTGGTCTGGTCATGCAATTCTGATATGCCCTATCGTAGTATTCCAGGGTGATTCTAGCCGCGGTGAGGTAGTCCCCGCTCTGCAAGGCCTGTAACGCCTCCCGGGTCCTCAGCCCCCCGAGCCGTTTTTGTATCTTCAGGATCGCCCCATGCAGCTCCTCATCCGAAACCCCTGCATACTCCCGAACCAGGCGTCTAGCCCGTTGCTCCCCATCCACCGTTACAATCACCATGGGACATTCCTGCATCCGGTTATGAACATCTCGGGGAACGAACACCGAACCAATCCGCAAACTCTCATCCTCCACCCAGATCCGACGCGATTCATCGAAGCCTCGCAGGGTATCCCACACCAGGTTCTCGAAGCCTTCGGTTTCCGGCTGGGAACCCATGCCGATATGACCGAAACTGGAACCCCGATGTCCGGCGAGCCCCTCAAGATCCAAAACCTGCTCACCCCTCTCCGCCAGGCACCGTAAAATCTCGGTTTTACCACTACCGGTATACCCGCCGAGAACCTGAAACCGCCAGGGCTTTGCAAATATCCTGTGAACCTCATGCCGAAAGGCCTTATACCCCCCCGACAGCTGAACGACCCCCGGAAACCCCGCAGTCTCAAGCAGCCAGGCCATGCTCGCGCTCCGCATTCCTCCCCGCCAGCAATACACCCCGAGGCTGCCCGACCCGGCAACCTCCCTAGCCCGGCGTACCAGATCCGCCAACCGCGGACCCACGAGCTCTAACCCCCGTACCACCGCCTCATCCCGTCCGCCCCGGGCGTAGAGGGTACCCACCTCCGCCCGTTGTACATCGGAAAACAGGGCGATATTGACGGCACCGGGGATATGCCCCCGGCGAAACTCCCCCGGGGTCCGAACATCAACAACAGTCGAATCACCCTGCTCTAATAACCCTAAAAAATCCTGAATACCCTGTGTAATCCATGCCATACTACCGGGCATTGTATCATAGCTTCGCCCCGGATTCCTCAGAACCACCAGGAAAGCTCATGGTACTCAAGGGACTTCGCACCCCCCGCTTATTCCGTGCCGCCACATGGGTATAGACCATGGTGGTTTGGACGTTGTTATGCCCCAGAAGCTCCTGAATAGTCCGAATATCGTAGCCGTCCTCCACAAGATGGGTAGCAAAACTATGCCTCAGGGTATGTACCGAGGCGTGTTTGACCAAACCCAGCCGCCCCACCGCCCCATGCACCTGCTTTTGAATAACCGAGGGATGCAAATGCCACCGCACCAGCTTCCCGGTGACCGGATCGCCGCAAACCCGGGTCGATGGAAACACCCAGAACCACCCCCATTCCAACCCCAGTGCCGGGTACTTCCGTCCCAATGCCCCGGGAAGCGGCACCCCCGGGCCGCCAGTCTTCCTATCCCGCTCCCAGCGTTGCCTCACACTCTCCAAATGGTTATTCATTGGACCATGCAATCCCCGGGGGAACAGGGTGATCCGATCCTTATCTCCCTTCCCGGACCGTACCGTGACCAATTCATCCTCAAAATTGAGATCCTGTACCCGCAGACTCAAACACTCCTCCAAGCGTAGTCCCCCGGCATATAACACCCCCGCCACCAAACGGTACACCCCATCCAGTTCCTCCAGCAACCTGCCCACCTCCTCCCTGGTGAGTACCACGGGAAGCCTCGGTTTTCGCTTCGCCCGGACCACCGAAAAAAGACCATCCAACTGAATCCCTAACAAGTCCCTCACAAACACCAATAGGGCATTAAGAGCCTGCTCCTGGGTAGAGGCGCTCACCTTGCGTTCCACCGCAAGCCACCCCAAGAATGCCCGTACATCCTCGGGTTCTATCACCCTTGTCCCCAACTCTTCCCAGGCTTTCCGGTCTCTCCCACCTGCCCCGCCCCCCAAGGCTCCAGGCCCCGGCACCAGGGACTTTGGCCCTCCCTTCCGCACTGCCCCGGAATCCAGCGTCCCCAGCATCCCATTCCCTCCTGCACCTCCAGTTGCAGCACCGGTGGACCAAGAAGTCCCGTTAACACCGGCAGCCCCAACAATCCGCCAGCAACGAACCTTCACCTCTCTGCGATGCTCTAAAAACCACATGAAACGCTCCACCCATCCCATGTAGGTTTTCTCCGTTTTAATCGACCGATGCCGCAACCGTAGAATCTGCTTTACCTCTGTCCCTGCCCAAAAACAAAATCCCTGCCATACCCCCGCCCCCTGGTCCCCGTCACCCCCAGACGACCCAGTTCGGCTACCTGGTTTGATCGCTTCCACGCTTTGTTGGCTAACACCGGCACCTGTCTTGTTTCGCGTTTTGGGGTGATTCGCCTGCCCCTGATTCAATTGGCTATTTCCGCTTTTACCTGAATCCAAATACAGCCAATAGTACCGTACAGCCTGCAGGGCCTCCCCGACTGCAAAATCGTCTTTATTGCGCCGCAGCCAACCCTCGAAGGCTTGGAACTTCTCTTCTCGCTGTCCTCCCTCCACCTGGCCATACCACCTCTCAAAGAGTTCAACCCATTTGATGGCCCAACCAACCTTGTGGGGTTTCATACCAACCACCCGTCCCAGATAGTCCGAAAACGCAATACTCTTCATACATTCCTCCTGGTCCTACTCAAATTCTTTACCGGAAAACTAACTAACATACCGGAGAGATTGCGTATTTTGCTTCATTTCCAGCCAATATTGTTTTACAATGGGTTATCTCGCCGCCCCAGTGCCCAGAAGGTTGGTACCAGCTTATGGGGAAAACGAGGGAGAGAAGATGTTATGTTGACCCCTTCGGGGCCAGAGGAAAGAATGAAAATATTAACCTGGAACTGTAATGGGGCTTTCAGAAAAAAAATTAGGAATATTGATGTAAGTAAAATCGATATCCTGATAATACAGGAATGTGAAAACCCAGATATGGTTAAATTTGAAGACGATTTTTATAATGCATTTGAACATCGATTATGGGTTGGTGATACAAAAAATAAAGGCCTAGGTGTTTATTCAAGAAACAGAATTAAAAAAATTGATATTGACAATAAACATCATGGAAGAAAATTAAAGCATTTTATTGCATTCGCAGATCACAACGAACAAAAATATTTAGCAGCCTGGACTCACAAAAATGATTGCGCAGCATTTCAGTATATTGGTCAGCTATATCTATTGATGGAAAAGAATCAAGAATTTATAAAAAATTCAATAATTTTAGGAGATTTGAATTCAAATACCATTTGGGATGAATGGGATAGATGGTGGAATCATTCTGATATTGTAAAAATATTGACTGTATACGGAATTAAAAGTGTTTATCATGTGATGAATAACGAAGAACAAGGAAAAGAATCGCAACCGACATTTTTTCATAGGAAAGATTTACTTAAATCATATCACATTGACTATATTTTTAGTCCTCAAAAATTAATTGAAAATACAAGAGACTTCAAAATTATTAAAGAAGATAATTTAACTGAAATGAGTGATCATCTAGCATTAGAATGGGAATATAATGAATTAGAAGAAACATAACAACTGCTTCAACTTGACATTACCTTTGTCATGATTTTTGCATGCGCAAAAATCACGCCAAGCCCTTCGGGCACGGTAATGCAAGTTAAGCAAATGTTATAAAGAGCCGAGTAATGTAATTTTGCAATGCGTTTCCGATAGTCCTTGGTTTTCGGAAGTCATTACCAGCAGAGGAAGTCGCCCTTCCTACGAAATCGTCCTTGGTTTCTGTAAGCGCCTTCCCTACTCGATATAAAAAAAATAAACAATCGGGTTGGAGTGTGGAAGGGCTACAGTTCTCCAATGAATCTGGAGCCAAGGTTTTGTTTTCTTTTTATACATTTTGG